>CAZFPI010000081.1:0-11873 GCA_964521075.1 uncultured Sterolibacterium sp. | reverse complement strand
GCCTGCTCCTAGTACGAGAGGACCGGAGTGGACGTACCTCTGGTGTACCGGTTGTGACGCCAGTCGCATCGCCGGGTAGCTATGTACGGACGAGATAACCGCTGAAAGCATCTAAGCGGGAAACTCACCTCAAGATAAGATTTCCCGGGGACTCGATCCCCCTAAAGGGTCGTCCTAGACCAGGACGTTGATAGGCTGGGTGTGGAAGCGCAGCAATGCGTTAAGCTAACCAGTACTAATTGCCCGTGCGGCTTGATCCTATAACCTTGCGCTGAATACATCACTACCAATACTCTACTTCTTCCAAATGCCGTGGCCTGCACTCGCCGGTTTCCAACCCGCCCGCAGACCACACCCTTTTGTCTGGTGCCCATAGCAAGGCGGAACCACCCCTTCCCATCTCGAACAGGACCGTGAAACACCTTCGCGCCAATGATATTGCCCACCCCGGGTGAGAAAGTAGGTCAGCGCCAGACTCCCAATACCACACCAAAGCCCTCGAAAGAGGGCTTTGGCGTTTTTGGCTTCGGATTTCCTGAACTCTGAACTCTGGCCTTTGGCTTGTTGCAGATCGTTACAGCCAGCCAGCTTGCTTTAGCCGATAGTAAAGTGCGAGACAGACGCTGAGGATGAGTGTCAATGCCATGGGGTATCCGTATTCCCATTGCAGCTCGGGCATCCCTTTGAAGTTCATGCCCCAGATTCCGGCGAAGGCCGTCGCAACGGCAAAGATGCCGGCCCAGGCAGCCAGGCGTTTGTTTACTTCACCTTCTTCGATGGCGATCATGCTCAGGTTGGCCTGGATGGCAGTGCCAATGGTTTCGCGAATGTTGTCGACAGTGGCATTGAGTCGCTGGAGATGGTCGAACACATCCCGGAAGTATTCCTGGCTCTTGCTGCAGACGGCGGGCGCGCGTCCGCTTTGCAGGCGACTGACGGCTTCCATCAGGGGCGTTACGGCATGGCGCAGGATGGCCGCTTTTCGCTTGAGCGCGTAGAGGCCCTGAATGTTGTCGCGGGCTGCTCCCTTCGTGAAAATCTGCTCCTCGATGCCGTCTAGTTCAGCTTCGAGGGATTCGGCGATGGGGAAGTACCGGTCGACCACGGCATCCATCAGGGCATAGAGCACGAAGCCTGCTCCCTGGCGTAGCAGATGGGGCTCGCGTTCACAACGCTCCCGTACGCCGAGAAAAGTCTGATCGCTTTGGTTACGCACGGAAAGTACAAAGTTCTGTCCGACAAAGACGTCGATTTCACCGCGCTTGAGCGTACTTTCTTCCATGTCCAGCAGGTGCATGACGGCAAACAGGGAGTCGCCATATTCTTCGATTTTCGGGCGTTGATGGCCGTGATGGGCATCTTCGACGGCGAGGGGATGCAGGGAGAATTCTTCCTGCATGGTGGTCAGTTCTTCTTCGGTGGCGTCTCGCAAGGCAACCCAGACAAAACTGTCATTTCGTCCGACGTAGTCGCTGATTTCGGCGACAGGGATGTCGTGAAGTTTTGTTCCTTCCTGGTAGACGGCGCAATTGACCAGCATGGAGGTTTTCCTTGGGGCAGGGGGTGTCCGGTAACTGAGTTGGCGTCGCCCGCTTCAATCCAGCCAGCGTTGGCGGATTTCCAGGAGTTCTGGCAGCAGGGGGGTGAATTTCCTGACCAGTTCGGGGTCGAAATGATGCCCGGACTGTTGCAGGATGAGATCGATGGCCGCCTCAGGCGTCCAGGCCTTTTTGTAGGGGCGTTCGGAGGTGAGCGCATCGAAGACATCCGCCAGGGCGACGATACGTGCTGCCAGCGGGATGTTTTCTCCGGCAAGTCCGCCGGGATAGCCGCTACCATCCCATTTTTCATGATGACCCAGGGCGACAGCGCGGGCCAGTTGCAAAACATTGGAGTCATGCTCGCCAATGATTTCCGCACCGAATTCCGGGTGGCGGCGCATGATGTCCCATTCGTCGGCATCCAGCGGGCCGGGTTTTCGAAGAATGGCGTCGGGGACACCGATTTTTCCGACATCGTGCATGGGGGCGGCGTGCAGCAGGTCTTCGGCCCAGGCTTCGCCGCAACCGGCAGCGAGTGCAAGATGCCGGGAAAAATGGCTCATCCGGATGACGTGCATGCCGGTTTCGTTGTCCTTGTATTCGGCGGCACGCCCCAGCCGCTGGACGATCTGGAGACGGGTTTCGAGTAGTTCGTCCAGGCTGACCAGCGAGAGATGGGTTTTCACCCGGGCGCGAACGATGGGCGCACTGACAGGCTTGGTGATGTAGTCCACCGCACCCAGCTCGAAGCCGCGGGTTTCATCTGAAACATCGGCCAGCGCAGTCACGAAAATCACGGGAATACGCGCCGTGGCTTCCCGTGCTTTGAGTGCCGCGCAGACAGCATGGCCATCCATGCCGGGCATCATCACATCGAGCAGGATGAGCCGGGGTTTTTGCTGTTCCGCGATTTCCACAGCCTTGCGGCCATCCGTGGCAAAGAGCAGATGGTAGTCATCCTGAAGAATGTGGCGCAGCACCTGGAGATTGGTGGGTTCATCATCCACCAGCAACAGGGTTGGGCGGGAAGCTTCTGTCGGGTTGTTCGCGGTCATGCGGATTCACTCCCTTTGTCAAACTGGGCCTGCAAAAGGCCCGCTTCTCTTTGGGCTGCTTCAAAATCGAAACTGTCCAGGGTCGTTTTCAGTGTCGCCAGCTGGCCGGAGGGAAGGTATTTTTCCAGTTCGCAAAGCTGGTCTTGCGGAAATTCCCCCCTGGCCAATGCCTGTTTCATTTTTTCGAGTGCCTCGCAAATCAGGCCGCAAGTCGCCGGGGTGGCTGTGTTCGTATTCGTATTCGTTTCCCCATGATTTTCCCCGGGTTCTTCTGCTGGAGGCTGGGCATCAGTCTCCATTTTGACGTTTTCTAGCATTTGCGCGAGTTTATCAATCAGCACAGGCCACGGCGCAGCCTGATCTTTATTTCTCGCAGCGGATTCGATCCGGCCTGCTTCCTTTGCCACCTGCGGCAAGGCCAGATTGCCTGCGGCTCCTTTGATCCGGTGGGCAGTCGAGAGGAGTGAAGGGGCATCCTCCGCCCGGGCTGCGATGCGAAGCTGCTCCAGGCTGCTGCCGGATTCCCGGAGAAAATGTCCGATGGCAGCACGCAAAGCCACAGCTGAAGGCCACAGCTGAAGGCCGCGCCTCCAGTCGATGGCCTTGCTGCCCGCGAGATTGATTTCGGAGAGAGCCCCGTTTTCAGCGGGTACGAAGACTTCCAGTTTCAGCACCCTCGCCATTTCACGCATCAGGTGGGAGGGTTCCAGTGGCTTGCTGGCGAATCCATCCATTCCGGCGGCTTTGGCATCGGCTTTATCCTGGGCCATGACATTGGCAGACAAGGCGATGACGGGTGTGGCGGTCTTTCCCTGCGATTGTTCGTTAGCACGAATACGGCGGGTAGCTTCCAGGCCGTCCATTTCCGGCATTTGCAGATCCATCAGGATGAGATCGAAAGCCTCTTTGGTCAAAAAAGCCAGGGCCTCCGAACCGCTGCTGGCGCAGATGACGGTATGTCCATCGCGTTGCAGGACGAGTTTTAGCAGTTCAAGATTGGTTGGCACGTCGTCTACCGCCAGCACATGCAAAGGCGGCAGTTTCAGGGGCGAGCCCCCGGCAGGATGAGGCCGGGCCTGGTTTGTGTCCAGCCCCGGGCTTTCTGGCGAGGCTGGTGGCAAGGGCAAATGAACACAGAAGGTACTGCCCTGGCCCACCTGGCTTTCTACCGTAATCCGGCCACCCATCAGCTCGGCGAGTTGCCGGGCGATGCTCGTTCCCAGGCCTGTTCCGCCATAGCGTCGCGTGGTGGAGGCATCTGCCTGGGCAAAGGGAGCGAAGATGCGTTTCATCGCGGTTTCATCCATGCCGATCCCGGTGTCTTCCACACATAATTTCAGCGCATCTTTCGTGCTGCTGACGCGCAGGGCGACGTGGCCCTGCCCGGTGAATTTCAGGGCGTTACCCAGCAGGTTGAAGAGAATCTGCTGAAGCCGGAAGGCATCGCCCTGCCAGTATTCCGGCACATCCGGCGGGTAATCCAGCAAGAGCTCCAGCATTTTCTTGCTGGCACCAGGCTGCAGCATGGTCCTGATCTGTTTACAAAGTTCACGCAGGCTGAAGGGGGCAATCTCCAGCGTGACTGCTCCCTTTTCCAGTTTGGCGGTATCGAGAATATCGTTGAGCAGGCGCAGCATGGAATGGGCCGACTGATGCACTGTGCATAGCTGGCGTTGCTGGGCGGCATCGAGCGGAGTTTCCAGCAGGAGCTCGGTAAAGCCGATGATCGCATTCATTGGAGTACGGATTTCGTGGCTCATATTGGCCAGGAAGCTGCTGCGTGCGGCTGCGGCCTGTTCGGCGCGTTCCTTGGCGATTCGCAAATCCTGCTCCATGGCCCGCCGTTCTGTCAGGTCGGTTGCAAACTCAATGATCTTGGAAACCTGGCCATCCGCATCGAGAATGGGGTTGTAGGTAGCGTAAATCCAGACTTCCCGGCCATCCTTGCCGACATGCTGAAATTCCCCGCTCTGGAAGCGGCCCGCCTGCAGTTCTTTCCAGAAGTCGATATAGGCTTCGCTTTGGACAAACTTCGTGGCACACAGGGATTTGTGGGGCAGGCCGGTGATTTCATTGGCCTCGTAGCCCATGAGGCGCGTGAAGTTTTCATTGGCACGGATGATTCGTCCGCGCAGGTTGAATTCAGCAATGGCCTCGGAGCGGTCAAGTGCTTCGACCGTGCCTTCGAATTCCGCATTTCGCATTTTTGTCTCCGTGATGTCGAGCATCACGCCATCGATCAGCTTTTCTCCATCTTCCTGCAGCCCCCGCCCGAATTCGACCAGCCAGCGCGTCTGGCCTTCGGGTGTGCGGATGCGATATTCGACACGATAAGAAACATCCTGTTGCAAGGCGCGATCGACTTCGCTGGTGACCCGCTCAATGTCGTGCGGATGAATGAGCTGGCCGATATTGATTCGGCCTTGCAGAAAATCGTCGGCATGCCAGCCTGTCACGGTGGCGACCGCCTCGCTGACAAAGATCATGGGCCAGCCGGGTAACTGTTTGCAGCGGAAAGCCACGCCGGGGAGGTTGCTCACCAGAGAACGCAACTGTGCCTCGCCGCGCTGCCTTTCCTGTTCAAGTATTTTGTAGGGTGTCATATCCACCAGAAAGCCGACGAATAAAGGCTCGTCCAGCTGTTCGACACGCCCGACAGCCAGGCGCAGGGGAATACGATGCCCGCCCTTGTGCAGGCCCTCAAGCTCGCGGCCAATGCCGATGACGGATGTGTGGCCTGTTTCCAGATGACGCCGCAAATAACCGTCATGCGCGGAATGATGGGGTTCCGGCATGAGCATGTTGATGTTTTGCCCGATGACTTCATGCGCCTGCCAGCCAAAGATCTGTTCGGCCGCCGGATTAAAGGATTGCACGATTCCCCGGGCATTGATCATGATGACGCCATCGACGGCCGTTTCCAGAACAGCCCGCTGCAAGAGCTCGTTTTGCAGCGTTTGCGCCAGCATTTCCCGGTAACGCAGGCTCATGTTGACAGCGATGGCCAACAGACCCAGGGCAGTCGTGACCGCAATGATGGCTACTGGCAGAACGTAAGAATCTGTGTTGGCATGGCTCATGAACAGGAGCTGGGCGGCTTGCAGGTCGGCAGCTTGCGTGGGATCGGGCTGGACGAGGCGAATGGCGGCCATGCCGGTGTAATGCATCCCGGCAATGGCAACCCCCATGGTCGTTCCTGCCAGCAGGATGGGCGTGGTGGCGTTTTTCCATCGGCGACGTTTCAGGCCGAAGCGTATCCACAGGGCCAGAATGGCCAGAAGAATCGCCACCACGAGGGAAAGCGCGAACATTCCCGGGTCGTAGCGGAGCAAGGGCGCGATGGCAGCGGCTTCCATGCCAAGATAGTGCATCGTGCCAATGCCGACGGCGACGAGGACAGCACTGCCAATCAGGCGGGGCGTACCAATCCGGGGCTGCAAGAGAATTTTCAGGGAAAACCAGGAGGCAACGAGGCCGGGCAGGATGGACAGGGCCGTGATGGCCGGATCAAATTTTCCCCGGGTGCATAGGTCGAAAGCCAGCATGCCGACAAAATGCATGGCCCAGATGCCTGCCCCCAGGGCCAGTGTTCCAGAGACGAGGGCTAGCTGTTGTTGCCGGGGACTTTTCGCCCGTCGTGCCAGAGCCGCCATGTGGAGGGCAACGATGGCCGCGCCGATGTCGACCAGGATGGACAGCGTGACAAGCCAGGGATCATGCTGTTGCCAGAGTAGCGGATAAGGCGGCTGGTTGGCGATGAAGAAGTGATCGAACATGGCAGGGAAGGGGCAGCCGGGATGTCCTGATTCTATCAACCCGGCCGTTGATGGTTGGTCCCGGGCCGACGTGGCACATGGCGTTTGTCTTGATCCTTCGTCAAGGCAAATCGGCGGGCTTCGTGTTATAAACCGCGTCTCCATTGGGGCTTCGGGCTTTGCGGCCCATCCCTCATCCTTGCGGATACTGCAACACACCGACACACCGACACACAGCAAGCCGCGTGAAGAAAATTTTCACGCCTGAGGAAACGCTTACGGGGGCGACATGGCTTCGCCCCGAAAATGCATGAACGCTGGTTTTTACATCATCATGGCGGCGCAGTTTTTTTCCGCGCTGGCCGACAACGCGCTGCTGATTGCAGCAATAGCGATCCTTCACAACATGCAGGCGCCGGAGAGCTACGCGCCCTTGTTGAAGACATTTTTCACGGTTTCCTACGTTGTCCTGGCCGCCTTTGTCGGTGCTTTTGCAGATTCCATGCCCAAGGGCCGGGTCATGTTTATCAGCAACACCATCAAGGTGCTAGGCTGCGCGCTCATGTTTTTTGATGTTCATCCGCTCGTGGCTTATGCCGTCGTCGGGCTGGGGGCTGCGGCTTATTCTCCGGCCAAATACGGCATCCTGACCGAGCTGCTGCCTGCCCGTCTGCTGGTCGTAGCGAATGGCTGGATCGAAGGGTTGACGGTGCTGGCCATCATCCTGGGAACGGTGGTCGGTGGGCTCCTCATCAAGCCGGATATCGCGCAGTCTCTCCTGTCTGTCGGCTTGCCCGGGATTGATACCGTCGCAGAAATGAATCTGCTGATCATTGGCGCGCTGTATTTTGTCGCTGCCATCTTCAATCTTTTCGTACCGGATACCGGTGTCGATCACCATGTGCTCAAGCGCAACCCGGTCTATCTTCTGCACGACTTCAGCCGCTGCGTCATGCTGCTCTGGCGCGACAAGCTGGGCCAGATTTCTCTGGCGGTGACAACCCTGTTCTGGGGGGCGGGGGCGACCCTGCAATTCATCGTACTGGCCTGGGCCAATGATGCCCTGCATCTGGATCTTTCCCGGGCCAGCCTGTTGCAAGGCGTGGTTGCCTTCGGCGTGGCGGCGGGAGCTGTCATGGCAGCGAGGAAAATCTCCCTGCGGAATTCGGTTAGTGTCATTCCCCTGGGCGCGGCCATGGGGGTTGTCGTCATGTCGATGATTTTTGTGGAACAGATATGGGTCGCCGTCCCTCTGCTGGTGCTGGTAGGCGGCCTGTCCGGGTTTTTCGTCGTGCCGATGAATGCCCTGCTGCAGCATCGCGGCCATGTGCTGATGGGGGCCGGGCATTCCATCGCCGTGCAAAATTTCAACGAGAACCTGTCCATCCTGCTGATGACGGGGGTTTACTCGGCCATGGTGTCAGCACAGCTGTCGATCAACACCATCGTGGCTGTTTTTGCCCTGTTCGTCATCGCCTGCATGCTGCTGATCCATCGTCATCATGCACAAAACCAGCGCCGCTTCGATTCGGTGGCCCTGCTCGATGATGTGACGCACTAATCGGGCTCAAACACCCGCTGTGCCCGCCCAAAAACCCGGCCCACGAGCCTTGTCAGGTGGCGTTGGGGGGGGGGGGGGGGGCAGCACTGAACATTGTTTCGCCCACAGGTCTTTGCCCGGTACATCGCGGCATCGGCGTTACTCAGCAGGGTGTCGTAGTCTTGCCCGTCGCAAGGAAAGAGTGCCAGGCCGATACTGGGTGTGGTGCTGACTTCATGTGTTTCGACGAAGTAATTTCTGCCGATGACGGCAAGAATTTTCTCTGCGATGCGCCGGGCGGCCTCGTGGTTTTCCACGTCGGTGAGGACGACGACGAATTCATCTCCCCCCAGCCGGGCAAGGATGTCGCTATTGCGAACGCAATCGTTGAGCCTGCGGGCCACTTCGACGAGCAGGGCATCACCGGCGGCGTGCCCCAGCGTGTCATTGATCTGCTTGAAGCGGTCGAGGTCGAGAAACATGACGGCGAGGGTGCGGTTTTCCGGCGCAGCCAGAGCCAGATGCTGTTCCAGGCGGGCCTTCAGGCTGCCGCGGTTGAGCAGCCCGGTGAGCGTGTCGTGCTGGGCAAGATGCCGTATCTGGTCGTTGATGGCTTTTTGCTCGGTAATGTCGTTGATGTAGCCATGCCAGAGAATGACGCCATCGGGCTCCTGAAGGGGAACGGCATTGACATGGAGCCAGACGGGCGTCTCGCCGGGAAAGACGATCCGGTATTCTGCATTCCAGTTTTGCAGTTGTTTGCCGGAATCCCGCAATGACTGCATCAACCCGGTGACATCTTCCGGGTGCACCATGTTCAGCACGGAACGGGGATTTTCCCGGGCAACTGCCGGGTCAACTCGATAGATCCGGCGCAGGCCGGCACTGGCGTAAGGGACGGTGATATGCCCTTGTTCATCCATACGGAACTGGAACACGACACCAGGAACTTGCCCGGCGATCAGTTCCAGCCGCTGCAGGGCTTCTTCCCGGGTTTTCTCAAGCTGACGACGTTCGCTGATATCGCGGCAGGCTCCGCAGCAGCTGCCGTCTGCCAGGCGTGTGGCGTTCATCTCCACGGGAATCAACTGCCCGTTTCGATGCTTGAGCATGAGCTCGCAGCGCAGCTGGCCATGTTCGAGCAGGGATTGGAAATCGGCGAGAACCCGTGAAACCTCTTCCGGGGCAACCAGTTCGGTAATGCTCATTTGCATCAGCTCGTCGTTGCTGTAGCCGACCATTTCGCTGGCCTGCTGGTTGGCAAAGAAATAACGCCCCTGCGAGTCGACGATGAAGATGGCATCTGCCGCACCTTCGAGAATGCCGTGCAGGCGATCCTGGCTTTGGCGAAGCAGCGATTCACTGTGTTTGCGCCCGGAAATGTCACGCCAGACGCAGTAGATGGCAGGGTGGCTGTTGAGCGTGATGGCCGACAGGGTGACTTCGGCGGTGAATTCTGAGCCGTCGCGCCGGGTATGTACCCACTCAAAACGATGAATGCCGTTTTTCCGGGCAAGCATCATCATGCGTTCGGCTTTGCTGAAGGAATCTTCGCCGTCGGGCTGCTTCGGCGGAGAGAGCTTCGAAGGGTGCGTGTTCTGCAGCTCGTCCCGGCTCTTGTAACCCAGAAAACGCACGGCGGCATCGTTGCAGAGGATGAAATGGCCATCGTCGATGATCCATGTCGGGTCGGGGGAAGCAGCAAAAAGCTGTTCGCACCAATCACCCGAAGGCAGGGAATCAATGACAGGAGGCGACATGGCGATTACCTTGAGAATTCAACGATTCTCATGATAGTGCGGGCGGTTTTGGTCTGCAATATGCCAAAAGGCATAAATTCGCCATGAGGTGTGGTTATGTTGTTGTGTTGTTGCGTTGTTGCCGGTTTGTCCGGAACCAGCGTTCCGGACAGCTTCGCCGGGGCAAAGGCTTACCCCGTGCGTTCCTGATGTGAATTCCGCGTCAGTTGTTGCAGCGCGGTTTGCAGTTCTTCATGCAGGGAAAAGAGGGTTTTGATGCGGTTTTCGCGGTCGTGCGTTTCGCCACAGCGGTGCGAAACGGCCACTTCCTGGCCGAGCTCGTGAAACTGGTGGTGCAGTGCGGTGATTTCGGCAAAGAGAGGAGAAGTGCCGTAATGCGCGTGGCCATGATTCTTTTGCCAGTGGGTCAGCGGGCAGTCGGCAAGCTCGAAGCCCGGGACGTCGCGGTGCGGGTGGGCAAGCGCGTGTAGCCAGTGATGATGCCTGACTCTGGCGAAGATGGCGGGCAGGTTGTTTCTGTCGATCGGCTGGTTTTGCCAGACACGCCAGCGCATATCGGGTTGCCATTGCCCTATCCATCCGGCCAGGGCGTCGGCGGGCATCGGCTTGGCGATGCCGTAACCCTGGGCCAGTTCGCAGCCGAGCTGCAGCAGCATTTCGCCATGCTCGACGGTTTCGACGCCTTCGGCGATCGTGTGTCGCTGGAAGGCATTGGCCAGGCCGATGACGCTTTCGACGATGGCCAGATCGTCGGGGTCATCCAGCATGTCGCGCACAAAACTCTGGTCGATCTTCAGCAGTTCCGCAGGCAGCCATTTGAGATAGGTCAGGGAGGCGTAGCCCGTGCCAAAGTCGTCCAGCGCGAAGCTCACCCCCAGGGCGCGGCAGGCACGCATGATCTCTGCGACCTGTTGCAGGTCTTCAAAGGCATTGGTTTCCAGGATTTCCAGATTGATGCGGGCGGGGTTGGCTCCGGGATGCGCGGCCAGCAAGGCTTCCAGTCCTGCTACAAAATTTCCGTATTGCAGGTGGTAGGCGTCGATATTCACACTGACCGGAATCTCCAGGCCACGGGCTTGCCAGGTTTCCACCTGCTGCAATGCTGTCTTGATGACCCATTCACCGATCTGGATCTTGAGATCATGCGATTCGGCCAGCGGCAGGAAGCGTCCGGGCAGGAGCAGCCCCAGCTCCGGGTGCTGCCAGCGGATGAGGGCCTCGACACCGATGATCTTTCCTGTGGTCATGTTGACCTTGGGCTGGTAATGCAGGATGAATTCATTGCGTTTGAGCGCGGCGCGAATGCTTTCCAGCCCTTCATGTTTTTTCTGGATTTTTGTGTCGTGTTCGACATCAAAGAGCTGAAAGCGGTTTTTGCCCGCCTGCTTTGCCTGGTACATGGCCTGGTCGGCGTGGCGTATCAGCTGGTCGGCGTCGGCTCCGTCGCCCGGGTAAATCGTCACGCCGATGCTGGCGGAGACATTCAGGATGGAGTCATCCACCGTGATGGGCGTCGAGGCGGCCTGCAGCAGGCGATGTAGCACGGGCTCGCAATCTTGCGGCTGGTTGAGGTCGGTGAGTACCGCGATGAACTCGTCGCCACCGATGCGCGCCAGGGTATCGCCTTCGCGCAGGGCGGTTTTCATGCGTTGTGAAATGAGGATCAGCAGTTCGTCGCCGATATTGTGGCCGTAGTAGTCATTGATTTCCTTGAAGCCATCGAGATCGAGATAGACCACGGCCAGGGATTGCTCGCGCCGCTGGCTTTGCGCCACAGCCTGTTGCAGTCGCAAGGAGAGCAAGAGACGGTTGGGCAGGTCGGTGAGCGCATCGTAGTGGGCGATATGTTCGAGCTGTTTCTGGTGCTCCTTGAGCGGGGTGATGTTGGTGTTCGTTCCGATGATGCGTGTTGGGTTTCCCTCGGCATCCCGGCTGGCCACCATGCCGCGCGCCAGCATCCAGCAATAGCTGCCGTCCTTGCAGCGCAGGCGGATTTCGATTGAAGTGGTCGATTCCGCCCCGGAACGCAGGACGAGGTTGTTCGCTTCGGCCAGGGGGATGTCGTCGGGGTGAACGTGCTCGAACCAGCCCCCGGCTTCTTCGTCGGGGGCGTAACCCAGCTGTTCTTTCCAGCGCAGGGAAAGCATGACATGGTTATTTTCGACATCCCAGTCCCAGACGGAATCTCCCGAACCTTCCAGGGCGAATTTCCATCGCTCTTC
>CAZFPI010000080.1:0-12115 GCA_964521075.1 uncultured Sterolibacterium sp. | reverse complement strand
GTCGATCTGATAGATTTCCTCGCCTTGCGAGATGGCGGTATTCGGGGATTCCGGTTCGCAGGCGTCGGAATTGATGCATTCGTCGGTAATCATCAGTGCCATGATCGGGTTTCCTTTCAGTTGTTCTGTGAGAGTTTTTCGCTGATCCGCTCGACCACCAGCGGGGGGACGAACTTTTCGACCTGCCCGCCAAGCGAAGCAATTTCGCGCACCATGGTGGCGGAAATGAACATGTATTTTTCGGCAGGGGTGAGAAAGACGGTTTCGACATCCGGATAGAGGATGCGGTTCATCCCGGCCATCTGGAATTCGTATTCGAAGTCGGAGACGGCACGCAGCCCGCGCAGGATGATGCTGGCATTTTGCTGCTTGAGGAATTCCATCAGGAGGCAGTCAAAGCCGCAGACTTCGACATTGTCGAATTCCGCCAGCACTTCGCGGGCCATGGCCACACGTTCTTCGAGTGTAAAAAAAGGTTTCTTGGCCTTGCTTTGCGCGACGCCGACGATGACGCGATCGAAGAGTTTTGCCGCGCGGCGCACGAGATCCTCGTGCCCCTTGGTGAGGGGATCGAAAGTACCGGGATAGACGGCGGTCCGATGGCTCATGCTTGCTCCAGCAGTTGATAAAAAACCTGGCCGGCCTGGCCAGACTTCGTTTGATGCCAGCCAGCCAGGGCTGTGACAGGATGCTCGGCCTCGACATACAGACGGGCATCGGGTTTGGCCAGCCGCGCCAGATGGGGAGTGATACGTTCGAGCCAGCCCTGGTGATACGGCGGGTCGAGAAAGATCAGGTCATACGGCAGGGAAACAGCGGATGCGAATTTTAGCGCATCCGAGCGGATCAGCTCCAGTTGCCTGCCGGGGGCATCATCATTTTTCAATGCCGCAGCACTTTGTTGCAGGGCGCGAAAGGCGACGGGGTTGTGTTCGACGAAAGTGATATGTGCCGCCCCCCGCGAGGCGGCCTCGAAGCCTAGCACACCACTGCCAGCGAAAAGATCCAGGCAGCGCAGGCCATCGAGCTCCTGCCCCAGCCAGTTGAACAAGACGCCGCGCACCCGGTCGGGCGTGGGCCGCAGGCCCGGAATGTCGTCGGTAACCTTGAGCAGGCGGCTTCGCCACTCTCCGCCGCTGATGCGTATGCGCGCCATGATGCGGTTCAGTCGGCAGCGACCGTTACCGTGACCAGATGAGCGGGCCGGACGTAACGCGCGAAGGCGGCGCGTACCTGTTCGGCTGTGACGGCATTCACCTTGTCGGCATAGCTGTCCAGATAATCCAGCGGCAGCTGATAAAAGCCGATGACGGCAAGATACCCCAGCAGCTTGGCATTGCTGTCGATTCTCAGTGCCAGGCCATCGACGAGATTCTGCCGGGCGGCCTTGAGTTCTGCGGGAGTGGGGCCTTCTTTGAGGAAAGCTGCCAGCGTCGCATCGACGACCTTGATGGCATCCGCAGCCTGGGTGCGCTTGGTCTGCAGGCCGATTTCAAAAGGCCCGGCCAGACGATGCGGGTCAAAGGTGCTGTAGACGCTGTAGGCATAACCCCGTTTTTCGCGGACTTCTTTCATCAGCCGCGAGACGAAGCCGCCCCCTCCCAGGACGTAATTGCCCACCAGAAAGGGAAAGAAATCCGGCGCATCCCGCTGGATGGCGGGCAGGCCGATATGGATATGGCTTTGCTTGGCCGGGTGCGGCAAGCTGATCGTACCGGCATCTGGCAAGGTGACGGGTGGCAGGGTATCGGCAGCACTGGCGGAAGCTTTCGGGGCATCGGGCAATCCTTCGGTCAGCTGAGTGGCAATGGCTTCTGCCTGCGGGCGGGTAATGTCGCCAATGAGGGAGATGACCGCCCGGCGCGCGACGAAATGCGTGCGCCAGTAAGCCAGCACATCCTCCCGCGTGAGGGAATTCATGCTCGCCACGGTAGCAACGACGCCGTAAGGATGATGGGGGTAGATCGCCTGCTGAAAGCGTTTGGCGGCCAGGGTGTCCGGCCGGGTATCAGCTTCCTGAATGGCTGCGATGGCGCGCGTCTTCTCGCGCTGAAGAGCCTCTTCGGGAAAATCCGGCGACACCAGCAGCGCATGCAGCAACTCCAGCGCGGCGACGCGCTCCTGGGGGGAAGAAAGGGTGCGAAGGCTGAGCCCGGTGCGGTCGGCGTCCGTCGAGCCGGAAAGGTGAGCGGCGATGTCGGCCAGTTTTTCCGCGATCTGTTCTTCATTGAGGGAGCTCGCATTCACCCGCGCGCCGGTATCGAGCAGGTGTGTGGTCAAGCTGGCCAGGCCAGACTTGCCCGGCGGGTCGTAAGCAGAACCGGCCTGGAAGTCGATACGGACATCGAGGATGGGCAAGGCTTTCGTGGGGACGAAATAAACGCGGGTCCCGGCAGCGGTTGTCCAGTGTTCGATCTTCGCGCTGGCCCGGGCCAGCAGCGGCAGGGTGAGCAAAACAAGGGCCAGCGACCAGGCCAGAAGTGGGGTTTTTTTCATGGGACGGGGCTCCGTGAAACGCGAATCAATGTTGTGCTGCCGGGGCTGCTGCGCTGGCTTCAGCAGCAGACGGGCTCGTCAGCGATTGCGGGTCGAGCGTGGCGATGGTCAGGGTGTCGTCGCTGAAGTATTTTCTGGCGACAGACTGGACTTCAGCCGCTGTGACCGCTTTCAGCCGGTCCAGCATGCGCTCGATGTCTTGCCAGCGCAGGCCAATGACTTCCAGTGCGCCGATTTCCATGGCCTGGCCCATCATCGAATCGCGTTTGTAAATCTGGCTGGCGACGAGCTGTGTGCGTACCCGGGCCAGCTCTTCCTCGCTGATACCTTCGGTCTGGATGCACCGGATTTCCTGGCGGAGCGCGGTTTCCAGCTCGGCAATCGTGTGGCCTTCGGCTGGCTGGCCTTCGAGGAGAAATTGAGCCGGGCCGCGCAAGGTCGGGTCATAAGCTGCCCCGGCGGACTGGGCAATTTTCTGGCCACGCACCAGATGACGCGCCAGCCGCGAGGCATCATGGCCATCCAGAATGGCCGCCAGCATCTGCAAGGCGTAGGGTTCGCGATCCTGCTGAACGTTATCCAGTTTCGGCATTTTCCAGGCCATGGCCAGATAAGGCAGCTTGGCCGGAGCCTTGACGTTCAGCCGTTTGATGCCCAGCTGTTTCGGTTCGGACTGGATGCGGCGTTCAGGCAAGGCGCGCGCCTTGATGATGCCGTAGGTTTTTTCCGCCAGACGGAAGATGGCCTGATGATCGACATCGCCGACGACGACCAGCGTGGCATTGTTCGGCGTATACCAACGCCTGTACCAGTTTTCGGCGTCTTTCCAGGTCATGTGTTCGAGGTCATCCATCCAGCCGATCACCGGGCGACGGTAAGGATGCTCCTGAAAGGCTACCGCATTCATCCGCTCATAGACGAGCGAATGAGGATTATCCTCGGTACGCATGCGTCGCTCTTCCATGACCACTTTCAGTTCCGGCGCGAATTCCTTTGGCGTCAGCTGGAGATTGGTCATACGGTCGGCCTCCAGCATCATCATTTCCGGCAGGGCGCGCTTGGGCACCTGCTGAAAATAGGCGGTGTAATCCTGGCTGGTGAAGGCATTGTCACGCCCGCCCGCTGCCGCCACACGACGGGAAAACTCGCCGGGGCCGAATTTTTTCGTCCCCTTGAACATCATGTGTTCAAGCATGTGCGCGAGCCCCGACGAACCATCCATCTCGTCGATCGCACCAGTGCGATACCAGACCATCTGCACGACAGTCGGCGCGCGATGATCTTCCTTGACCACCACGCGCAAGCCGTTGGACAAGGTCGTTTCGAAGGGATTGGCCAGTGCCGGAGGGGCCAACGCGGCGAGGACGGCAGCAGTGACAAAGGCCAGTCGGCCTGTCTTCCGTGCGGAATGGCAAATAGTGGTCATGGGCAATGTTAAAATTCAAAGAATGTCGGTTTAATGATCCGTGGGCTCATCGATGTGCCGATGCCTTGCCACGTTGCTGCGTCGATGCGGAGAAGCGGCATCATAAATCCATCACCCCCGCCGCGCCATATCGTCCGGGCTCGTCCGGGCGTCTTCGTTTTCGTGCTGCCCCACCTTTGAAGTCTGTCGCCATGTTTAGTTTCCTCAAGAAAAAGCTGGGCGTAGGTGAAGCCCCCGTGGAACAGGCTCCGCCGCCTGCCGAAGAATCCGCGCCTGCCGCAGCCCCCCGCCCGCCCGCCGCAATACCTGCCGATGCCGCCGCCAGCGCACCGGCAAGTGTGGCTGCGGAGAAAAAATCCGGCTGGAAGGATCGTCTCAAGAGCGGCCTGGCCCGCACCCGCAGCCAGCTCACCGGCCTGTTTTCCCGGGCGAAGATCGACGACGACCTGCTCGAAGAACTGGAAACCACCCTGCTGATGGCCGACGTGGGCATCGAAGGCTGCCAATACCTGCTCGACGAGCTGAAAAAACGGGTCAAACGCGACAAGCTTGAATCCCCGGCGCAATTGCAGGCCGCCCTGGCCGACATTCTCGAAGGACTGCTCGAACCGCTCGAAATCCCCCTGAACCTCGATGCCCATAAACCATTCGTCATCATGCTGGCAGGTGTGAATGGCGGGGGGGAAACGACCTCCATCGGCAAGCTCGCGCGGCATTTCCAGTCACAGGGGAAATCCGTACTGCTGGCCGCAGGCGACACTTTCCGCGCCGCCGCACGGGAACAACTCGTCGCCTGGGGCGAGCGGAACAATGTCGCTGTCATCGCCCAGGAATCGGGCGACCCGGCAGCCGTGGTCTTTGATGCCATCAACGCCGCCCGCGCCCGGGGTATCGACGTGGTGCTGGCCGACACCGCAGGCCGCCTGCCCACGCAGCTGCACCTGATGGAAGAAATCGCCAAGGTCAAACGGGTGATCCAGAAAGTGGATGCCACCGCACCGCACGAAGTTCTGCTGGTGCTCGACGCCAATATCGGCCAGAACGCGCTGGCCCAGGTCAAGGCCTTCGACAAGGCCATCGGCGTGACAGGACTTGTCGTGACCAAGCTCGACGGCACGGCCAAAGGCGGCGTCATCGCCGCGATTGCCCGCCAGCAGCCGACGGGCAAACCGCTGGCCCTGCGCTACATCGGCGTGGGCGAAGGCATTGACGACCTGCAACCTTTCGTCGCCCGGGAATTTGCCTCGGCCCTGTTCGAGACGAACTGATTTTCTGCCCCCCGCATGATCCATTTCGACCACGTCAGCCGCCGTTATCCACCCGACCAGCACGCGCTAAGCGATGTCAGCTTCAGTGTCGGGGCAGGAGAAATGCTCCTGATCGGCGGCCATTCCGGTGCGGGAAAAACGACCCTGCTCCGGCTGATTGCTGCCATCGAGCGGCCCAGCGGCGGGACGGTACGGGTGCACGATCAGGACACAGGAACGATGAAACGCAAGGCCATCCCCTGGCTGCGACGAAATCTTGGCCTGGTGTTTCAGGATCAAAAACTCCTGTTTGACCGCAATGCCTTTGAAAATGTCATGTTGCCGCTGGCCATTGCCGGATTCCCGCCGCGCGAAGCCGCCAGCCGGGTACGCGCGGCACTCGACAAAGTGGGCCTGCTGGCGCGTGAAAAAGCCATGCCCGTCAGCCTGTCCGGCGGTGAACAGCAAAGGCTGGCCATTGCCCGCGCCGTCGTCAGCCGCCCGGCCATTCTGCTGGCGGATGAGCCGACGGCGCATCTTGATCCGCAAACGGCGCAAGATGTCGCCAACATCTTTGGCGAGTTTCACCGTGTGGGAGTGACCACGCTGATTGCGACACACGACAACGAGCGGTTCGCCGCCTTCGCGCCGCGCACACTGATACTGGCGAAAGGGCGGCTGCTACCATGAAATCCTGGTTGCTCCAGCACGGAAAGGCTCTGCATTGGGCCTTGCAACGCCTGATGGCCACGCCCTTGAACACCTTGCTGTCATGGCTGGCGATCGGCATTCTCCTGGCCATGCCGGCCAGCGCACAAATGCTGCTGGGGAACCTGGGCCAGTGGCTCTCCGGACAAACACAGGGAGCAGGGCCGGGAGCCGGGAGCACGGCCCCCCGGATTTCACTTTTTGTAAAACTCGATGCCGACCCCGGAACGGTGGCCATCCTCGCCCGACGCCTGAACGATCACCCGGAAATCCGGCAAACGCGCTTCATCCCGCGCGAGGACACCTACACGCGCATGCAAGCCGACCCGAAGTTGCGCGATGTGCTGGCTGCCCTGCCGGGAAACCCCTACCCGGACACTTTCATCATCACCCCGAAAGATGAAACACCGCAGGCAGTGGAAAGGCTGCGGGACGATCTCGCACGCGATGCGAATATCGAACAGGCGCAACTGGATACCGCCTGGCTGCGTCGCCTCGATGCCCTGATGCGTCTGGCGCGCACGTCGGTAACGGTGCTGGGCGTCCTGCTGGGGACCGGCCTGATCGCCATCATATTCACCACCTTGCGCTTCCAGATTCTCGTCCAGCGGGCGGAAATCGAGCTGTGCCGTCTGCTGGGGGCCACGGAAGGCTACATCCGCCGCCCGTTTTATTACCTTGGAGCCTTGCAAGGGGCGGCAGGCGGGGCTCTGGCCCTGCTCATCGTGCTGGGGGTCACCCTGATCCTGCGAAAGCCCATCAACCAGCTGGCGAGCCTGTACGACATCGCCCTGGTACTGCAACCGCTGCCGTGGCGTGATTCGCTGTTGCTCCTGGGCGGGGCCGCCCTTCTGGGCTGGCTGGGTGCTGCCTTGTCGCTCGGGCGTTATCTGGGGGTAGCGGGCACGGCAGGTTCGGTAGCGGAGTAACGGCCACCGCTGACGCGAAGGATGCCTGCCAGATCGCGGTGTTGTTCGATCGCCTGAAACCCCGCCGCATCGAGCAACGCCTGTACGGCTGCGGCCTGGTCGTAACCATGTTCCAGCAGCAGCCAGCCGTCAGGCTCCAGAAAACGGGGAGCGGCGGCGATGATCTGCCGCAGGGCATCGAGCCCGTCGTCGCCGCTGGCCAGCGCTGTTCGGGGCTCGAAACGCAAGTCGCCCTGGCTCAGGTGTGGATCAGCCCGGGCGATGTAAGGTGGGTTTGATACGATGAGGTCGAATTTCTCCTGCGGATTCAGGGCAGAAAACCAGTCGCTTTCGATGAATTCGACCGGAGCGGCAAGTTCTTGGGCGTTTTGCCGGGCGATGGCCAGTGCCTCGGGCGAGGCGTCGAGTGCCGTGACGGCGGCATCGGGACATTCGAGCGCGAGTGTCAGCGCGATCGCCCCGCTGCCGCAGCCCATGTCGAGAATGCGCGGCCTGGCCGGAGATCGAGTCCGGGCGGTGATTTTTACCACCCCCTGCTCGACCAGTAATTCCGTTTCCGGACGAGGGATCAGCACCCCGGGGGCGACGTGGAAATCCCGGCCATAAAATTCGCGGCTCCCGAGAAGATAGGCGATGGGCTCGCCCTGTTCACGGCGGGCAACCAGTGCCTGATAAACCGCCAGTGCCGGGGCGTCCAGCAGCCGCTCCGGATAAGCAGCCAGGGTGCTGGCTGTGAGCCCCGTGGCCTGCTGTAACAGCAGACGAGCCTCCAGCCGGCCGATACGTTGCGCGGCGGTTTGCAGTGAACATCCAATATCGACGCGGGTTTTTGTCAACGTGAGTACCTGCTGACCTGTTTATTCACCCGCCGCCAGCGCGGCCAGCAATTCTGCCTGATGTTCGGCGAGGAGGCCGCCAATCAGTTCGTCGAGGTCACCGTTCATGATGGCCTCGATCTTGTAGAGCGTCAGGTTGATGCGGTGATCGGTCACGCGGTCTTGCGGGAAGTTGTAGGTACGGATGCGCTCGGAACGGTCGCCGCTGCCGATCAGGCTCTTGCGCTCGGAGGCGATCCTGGCCTGCTGTTCGCGCTCTTGCCTGTCCTTGAGCCGGGCGGCCAGCACGGCCATGGCCTGCGCCTTGTTGCGGTGCTGGGAGCGGTCATCCTGGCATTCGACGACCAGGCCGGTAGGCAAGTGGGTGATGCGGACGGCGGAATCGGTCTTGTTGATGTGCTGGCCACCGGCCCCCGAGGCGCGAAAAGTGTCGATGCGAAGTTCCCCCGGGTTGATGTCGATTTCGGCCAGGGCATCCGCCTCGGGCAGCACGGCGACGGTGCAAGCCGAAGTGTGGATGCGCCCCTGGGTTTCGGTAACGGGTACGCGCTGCACACGATGGCCGCCGGATTCAAACTTGAGACGGGAATAAGCCCCCTGGCCGACGACGCGGGCGATGACTTCGCGGTAGCCGCCCAGTTCGGATTCATTGGCCGAAATGAGTTCCACCTGCCAGCGTTGACGCTCGGCAAAGCGGGTGTACATGCGAAAGAGATCAGCGGCAAAGAGGGCGGATTCATCGCCCCCTGTACCCGCCCGGATTTCGAGAAAAAGATTGCGCTGGTCGTTCGGGTCGACAGGCAGCAAGGCTTTTTGCAACCCGGTTTCAAGGCGTTCGAGCTCGGCATCGAGGCGGGGGATTTCTTCTTCGGCCAGGGCTTTCAGCTCGGGGTCGGCCAGCATCTGCGCGGCTTCGCTGCGGTCTTCTTCCCGCTGGCGGAATTCGCTGAAAAGTGTCACGACTTCGCTGACTTCGGCATGCTCGCACGAGAGCTTGCGGTAGTGGTCGATGTCGCGCGTGGCGTTTTCGTCCCCCAGCAGCTGATCGAGCTCGGTCAGACGCTCGGCAAGGTGTTCAAGTTTGTGGCGGATACTGGGTTTCATGGAAAAAAGGCACAGGGGTCGGGCTGCCCCGACATGGAATCGGGCAACGGCGAGCGGCTGTGACAGAACGCGCCGCTCGTGCGTGGCAGCTAGTTTTCGGAATGCAGGCGGTAGAGACGGGTGACGAGACTGGCCAGTTCGTGGCGTTCTTCGCCTTCGGCCTGGTTGAGTGCCTGGCTCGGCGCATGCAGGAGCTTGTTGGTCAAGCCGTGCGAAAGAGCTTCGAGCACCTGAGCCGGATCGTCGCCATGAGCCAGCCGCTTTTTCGCATGCTCGATTTCGTGACGACGCATACGCTCGCCGGCATCACGCAGGGCGCGGATGGTGGGCACGGTGGCGCGGGCTTCCATCCAGTGCAGGAAACTCGTCACACTCGTGTCGATGATGCCTTCGGCTTCGATGACGGCTGACTGACGGGATTCGAGGCCGCTCTCGACGATCTGGCCGAGGTCGTCAAGCGTGTAGAGGAAAACGTCATCGAGTTCGCCGACTTCGCGTTCGATGTCGCGCGGGACGGCGAGATCAACCATGACCATGGGTCGGTGACGACGCGCCTTGAGTGCGCGCTCGACGGCCCCCAGCCCCAGCACAGGCAAGGGGCTCGCCGTGCAGGAGACGATGATGTCGTAATCCGCCAGCCGGTGGGGCATTTCGTCCAGGCGCATGGCTTCCGCGTTGAAACGCTCCACGAGACGGGCAGCGCGTTCGGTGCTGCGGTTGGCGATGGTGATCTGCCTGGGGTGATAGCCGGAAAAGTGCGCGGCGCACAGCTCGATCATTTCGCCCGCGCCGATGAAGAGCACACGCTGATCGGCAATGCTGCCGAAGATACGGGCGGAAAGGTGCACGGCGGCCGCAGCCATCGAGACGATGTTGGCCCCGATGGCCGTGGTCGAGCGTACTTCCTTGGCAACGGAAAAGCTGCGCTGGAAGAGCTTGCCCAGCAAGGTTCCCAGCGTGCCGGCTTCTTCGGCAGTACGCGCGGCCTGCTTCATCTGCCCGAGAATCTGCGGCTCGCCCAGCACCATGGAATCCAGCCCGCTGGCGACACGGAACATGTGGCGAATGGCATCCCGCTGCGGAAGGGTGTAGAGATGCGGCGTCAGGGTTTCCGAGGGCAGGTGATGATAATGCGCGAGCCAGTCGGCGGCGAGCTGGCTCGCGTCAGACTGTTCGGTGGCGCAGTAGATTTCCGTGCGGTTGCAAGTCGACAAAATGGCGGCTTCACGCACCCGCCGCTGACGCACCAAATCCCCGAGTGCCTGCGGAAGGCACTCGGTCTGAAAGGCAACCTGCTCGCGCAGGTCGAGCGGTGCGGTGCGGTGATTGATGCCGAGTGCGAACAACTGCATGGGCGTAGCGGAAAACCCGTGTCATTTTGCAAAAAATCGCGAAAATTATAGCATTGGCCCCTTTTTCACCGCCTTCCCGCAAGACTCCCCGGCCATTTATACTGCAGGTTTTTGCTGACCAGCCCCCCCTGCCCGCATGACCATCAAATCCGACAAATGGATCCGCCGCATGGCGGAAACCCACAAGATGATCGAGCCTTTCGAGCCCGGCCAGGTGCGCGAAATCGACGGCCGCCGCATCGTTTCCTACGGCACGTCGAGCTATGGCTACGATATCCGCTGTTCAAATGAATTCAAGCTGTTTACAAACATCAACAGCACCATCGTCGATCCGAAAAATTTCGACCAGAATTCCTTTGTCGAGGTGACGGCGGATTACTGCATCATTCCGCCAAATTCCTTCGCCCTGGCCCGGACAGTCGAATACTTCCGCATCCCGAGAAACGTCCTGACGGTGTGCCTGGGCAAGAGCACTTACGCGCGTTGCGGCATCATCGTGAACGTCACCCCCTTCGAGCCGGAATGGGAAGGTTATGTGACGCTGGAGTTTTCCAACACCACACCCCTGCCCGCAAAAATCTATGCGGGAGAAGGCTGCGCCCAGGTGTTGTTCTTCGAGTCTGACGAAATCTGCGAAACCTCTTACAAAGATCGCGGCGGAAAATATCAAGGCCAGGTTGGCGTCACCCTGCCGAAAATCTAGCGAGGGGTGAAACGTAAAGGGTGAGCCGCGCCGCACACGCCGGACTGATGCCTCACCCCATCCCCACGCCCCTCCTGTCACCCCTTACTGCCCCACCGCCATGAAATTCAAATTTCCCGTCGTCATCATCGACGAAGATTTTCGCTCCGAAAACACGTCCGGTCTGGGTATCCGCGCACTGGCAAAGGCCATCGAGGATGAAGGGATGGAAGTGCTGGGGGCTACCAGTTATGGTGATCTGGCGTCGTTTGCCCAGCAGCAAAGCCGCGCATCGGCTTTCATCCTCTCGATCGACGACGAGGAACTGGCCATCGAGCCAGAGGAAACCATCAGCGAACTGCGCGCCTTCGTCGAGGAAATCCGCCGCCGCAATGCCGAGATTCCGATTTTCCTGCATGGCGAGACGCGCACCAGCCGACACATTCCGAACGACATCCTGCGCGAGCTGCACGGCTTCATCCACATGTTCGAGGACACGCCCGAGTTCGTCGCGCGACACATCATCCGCGAGGCGCGCAGCTACCTGGAAGGCCTGCAACCGCCGTTCTTCAAGGCGCTGCTCGACTATGCGGAGGATGGCTCCTATTCCTGGCATTGCCCGGGACACTCCGGCGGCGTGGCCTTCCTCAAGAGCCCGGTGGGCCAGATGTACCACCAGTTCTACGGCGAGAACATGCTGCGCGCCGACGTCTGCAACGCGGTCGAGGAACTCGGCCAGCTGCTCGACCACAACGGCGCCATCGGCGAGAGCGAGCGCAACGCCGCGCGCATCTTCAATGCCGACCACTGCTTCTTCGTGACCAACGGCACCAGCACCTCGAACAAGATGGTCTGGCACCACACGGTGGCGCCGGGCGACGTGGTGGTGGTGGACCGCAACTGCCACAAGTCGATCCTGCACGCGATCATCATGACCGGGGCGATCCCGGTGTTCATGAAGCCCACGCGTAACCATTACGGCATCATCGGTCCGATTCCCCAGAGCGAATTCACCCCCGAAGCGATCAAGGCCAAGATCAAGGCCAATCCGCTGCTCAAGGGCGTCGATGCAGACAAGGTCAAGCCTCGCGTGATGACGGTGACGCAGTCCACCTACGACGGCGTGCTCTACAACACCGAGACGATCAAAGGCCTGCTCGACGGCTACGTGGGCAACTTGCACTTCGATGCGGCCTGGCTGCCGCGTCTCAAGGACACCGCCTGGCTGCCGCAGTTGTTCAACACCGGTCGCCTGCACTGGGGGCTGGCGCTGGCCATCGTGGCGGCCATTGTGGTCTGGCTGATCCTGGGACGCACCCGCTGGGGCTACGAGAT
>CAZFPI010000079.1:0-12505 GCA_964521075.1 uncultured Sterolibacterium sp. | reverse complement strand
ACCGCGCCCCGGGTGCGGGATCTTGGCGGCGTCGACCAGGGCGGCGAGCGTGCCCGTCTTGGTGTCGACTGCAGCGGTCTCGTCGGAGGCGTTGGCAGCCACCAGGAAGTAACGCTTCGAGGCATCCCAGCCGCCGTCATGCAGGAACTTGGCCGAGCCGATGGTGGTGGTCTTCAGGTTCTTGATGTCGCTGTAATCGACCAGCAGGATCTGGCCGGTTTCCTTGATATTGATGACCCATTCCGGCTTGGTGAAGGAGGCCACGATGGAGGCTACGCGCGGTTCCGGATGGAATTCGCCGTCGACAGTCATGCCACGGGTCGAGACGACCTTGAGTGGCTTGAGCGTGTCGCCGTCCATGATGACGTACTGGGGCGGCCAGTAGGAACCGGCAACGGCGTACTTGTCTTCAAAACCCTTGAATTTGGAGGTGTCGACCGAGCGGGCATCGAAGCCTACCTTGACTTCAGCCACGACGGCGGGCTTTTCCATCCACATGTCGATCAGCGACAGGCGGCCATCGCGGCCGATGACATAGATGTAGCGGCCGGAAGCCGACAGGCGCGAGATGTGCACGGCATAGCCGGTCTTGACGATGCTGCGGATTTCCTTGGTGTCGCCGTCGATCAGGGCGACTTCGCCGGTGTCGCGCAGGGTGACCGAGAACATGTTCTTCAGGTTGAACTTGTTCATCTGCTTCTTCGGGCGCTGGTCGACCGGGATGATGATCTTCCAGGAGTCCAGCGTGTCTTTCAGGCTGTATTCGGGCGGGACATCCGGCGTGGTCTGGATGTACTTGGCCATCAGGCTGATTTCATCCTTGGTCAGGATGTCGTCGAAGTTCACCATGCCGCCTTCAGTGCCGTAGGTCAGGATCTTTTCCAGACGGTTTTGGCCGAGCTTGAGCGTGCCGCCTTCCTGGGTCGAGCCATCCGGCAGTTTCTTCGTCCAGTGCGGCTCCAGGTTCTTGCCCGTGGCCCCCTTGCGAAGCACGCCGTGGCAGCCGGCGCAGCGTTCGAAGTAAATCTTCTTGGCGGCGGCTTTTTCGTCAGCCGTCAGCTGGATGGCCGGTGCGGTTGCCGCAGCTGCCGCCGGGGCGGCTTCCTGGGCGTGGGCCGCGCCGAACAGCCCGGAAATCGCCAGGGCCAGCAGGCTGGCACCCGTTGTTTTTTTCATGTCTTTCATTTCAGACTCCACTCCTTGGGTTTGGGTTTGGTTATGCACAGCGAATACAACACGAATACAACGCAATTGCTTACAACGTTTAATCCTGAAGCATGGTGTCATCCTCCGGTTTTCCGGGAGGCTTCACCTTGATGCGGATCAAGGTTTTATATCACAACTCGCTTCACAGTGACGACGTCCGAGCCGCCTTCTTGATCCAGAAAGGACAAGGCATAATGCACAGTTCAAGCCTGCTTCAATCCCCGTTCCGGTTCTCTTTCCTTCGGCAAGATGCCCGTTCAACCCCTCCTGTTTTCCCCGTCATGATGCCCGCCAGGAATACCCCGATGGATAAAGATGATGCAAAGTTTCGGCCAGGCAGCGAGGGGAAGGTTTATCTGGTGGGTGGCGGCCCGGGGGACCCGGAATTGCTGACGCTCAAGGCTGCTCGCCTGATCCGTGAAGCCGATGTGATCGTCCATGATCATCTGGTCAATCCAGCCATCCTCGATCTGGCTCCGGCTTCTGCCGAGTGTATTTACGTTGGCAAGGAATCCGGTAATCACACCTTGCCGCAGGATCGCATCAATCTCCTGCTCGTTGAGCTGGCCAGCCAGGGCCGGAAGGTGGTTCGGCTCAAGGGAGGGGATCCCTTCGTTTTCGGCCGGGGTGGCGAGGAGCTGGAAACCCTGGTCGAACATGGCATTCCCTTTGAGGTCGTGCCCGGCGTCTCGGCAGCACTTGGCATGGCGGCTTACGCTGGTATTCCGCTCACCCACCGCGAGCATTCCCAGTCCCTCGTTTTCGCAACCGGCCATCTGAAGGATGGTTCCTGTCATCTCGACTGGGCGGCTTTGGCCCGTCCCCGGCAGACGGTGGTGATCTACATGGGCATCGCCAGCCTGGAAGAAATCCGGCGCGAACTAACGCAGCACGGGCTTTCTGCCCAGACGCCGGTGGCTGTCGTGCAAAACGCCACCTTGCCCGGCCAGCATTGTCTGGTGACCACGCTGGCCGCCTTGCCGGAATCCGTGGCAGCTGCCGGCATGAAACCGCCCGCCCTGATCGTCATTGGCGAGGTGGTGCAGTTTCACGAGAAGCTGCGCTGGTTTGGGGCAATGCCTGTATCGGCAGAGGCGGGCGAATAGGCAGGGCAACGGCTTCCGGCCGACTGTTTCCCGCCTTTCGCCGCGCCTCTTTGCCGGGGTGACGGATTCGTCCGGGTTTTCATAGAATGCCGGTGTTTTTGTCTTTTCCGGGCAGATACGCCTTCTCATTTCCTCATGATGCCCCTGCCTTTTTCCTCTCGGTCTGCGGAAGTCACAGGCCGTGATCCCTCGCGTTTTCTGGGGCTGCATCGCGAAAATGGCGGCGAGGGGCGAGCCTGCCTGCGGGTGTTTAACCCCTGGGCGGTGGCGGTGCTGGTGGAGTGGGCCGCAGGCCGCCAGGATGCGCTGGTGCGGGTGGATGATTCGGGGTGCTTCGAATGGCAAGGCGTCTTGCCCGATGGCCTGGCTGACGCTGATTATGTTCTTCTGGTCGACGAGGGCGAGGGCTTTTTGCGCCAGCGCGACCCCTATGCCTTTGCCGCGCAGGCTTCGGGCGAAGACATGTTTTTGTTTGCCGAAGGGCGGCATGGTCTGTGTTACCAGTGGCTCGGGGCCCGGCCGGAAATCCGGCAGGATGAAGAGGGGCGACACTGGGTGCATGGCGTCTGCTTCCGCCTTTGGCTGCCCGGGGCGGAATGTGTGGCCGTGGTTGGGCCGTTCAATCGCTGGGATCACCGGATGCATCGCATGATGCCTCTGCTTCAGGGCGGCCAGGATGGCCAAGGCACTCAAAGCGGGATCTGGGAGGTTTTTATTCCCCAGTTACCGGCGGGGACGCTCTATGCCTTCGAATGTCTGCTGCCAGGGCAGCCTGCGATGATCCGGGTCGAGGACCCCTGCGCGCGTCATCGGGTGGCCGGGGAGGGCTTTCTTGCCCGGGTAGCGGCTCTGGCCGAGCATGTCTGGCGGGATGGGGCCTGGCTGGGGCGGCGTTCGATGAACCGCCGCTCCCCGTTCGTGCCCAGGCTGGTTTCACAAACGCTGGCCGATGATTTTTCCCGGGTGACGGGGGATGCCGGGGCCTTGCAGCGGCTGGCTAACCAGATGGCGGCGCAGGTGCATGCCGCTGGCGGGACGCATCTGCTTCTGTCGCCCCGGGCCCGCCATTTTTCCCCGGGTTTGCATTGGGGAGGGCCGCAGGATTGGCGATGCCTGGTCGATGCCTGCCATCAGGCCGGTGTGGGGGTGGTGATCGACTGGCTGGAGCACGAGGATGTTGCCCGCTTTCGTCTGGGCTGTCCGCAGGAGAGGAGTCTTTGGCTGTCCGGCGCGCGTTACTGGCTGGATGAATTTCATGTGGATGGCCTGCGGATCAACGGGCTGGAGAGCTTCATGGAGGCATCTGCTGAGCATGCCGGACAGTTTTTTCAGGATCTCAATTTGTTGATTCATCGGGAGTTTCCCGGGGTTTTGCGTGTTGCTGTGAGCCATTGGCCCGCATCGCGCGTCACGACGCCGGTGCATGAAGGCGGGCTGGGTTTTAGCCTTCAGGAAAAGCCGGCGGGCGACAAGTAGATTAAAATAGTCGGCTATTCATTTTTGACGCCCGTACGGAGAAAGCCATGAGTATCAGTGAAGCCCAGGTGCAAGCCGCCCTGAAGGAACTTGTCGACCCGAATACGGGCAAGGATTTCGTCAGCGGGCGTAGTGTGCGAAACCTCAAGGTGGAGGGCAATCAGGTTTCCCTGGCTATCGAACTGGGCTACCCGGCGCAAAGCCAGCTGGAACCCGTCCGGGCACTGGTGACGGACAAACTGAAAACCTTGCCGGGTATCGGTGCCGTGACGGTGAATGTGCTGTCGAAGATCGTCGCGCACTCCGTGCAAAAAGGACTCAAGCGGATCGACGGCGTGCGTAACATCATCGCCGTTGCCTCGGGCAAGGGCGGGGTGGGCAAGTCGACCACGGCTGCCAATCTCGCGCTGGCACTGGCTGCCGAAGGCGCGCGCGTGGGCCTGCTCGATGCCGACATCTACGGGCCTTCCCAGCCCACCATGATGGGGGTGTCCGGCCAGCCGGAATCGCCGGATGGCAAGAGCATGTTGCCCATGAAGGCGCATGGCCTGCAGATCATGTCGATCGGTTTTTTGATCGACCAGGAAACGCCGATGGTCTGGCGTGGCCCGATGGTGACACAAGCCCTGCAGCAGTTGCTGAACGACACCCGCTGGGATGATCTCGATTATCTCGTCATCGACCTGCCGCCGGGCACGGGAGATACGCAGCTGACGCTCGCGCAGAAAGTGCCGGTCACCGGTGCTGTGATCGTCACCACGCCGCAGGATATTGCCCTGCTTGACGCCCGCAAGGGGCTCAAGATGTTCGAAAAAGTGGGGATCCCCATCCTGGGCATCGTCGAAAACATGAGTACGCACATCTGCTCGAAGTGTGGCCACGAAGAACATGTTTTCGGGGCGGGTGGCGCGCAACGCATGGCCACGGATTGCGAAATCGATGTGCTGGGCTCGTTGCCGCTGGATATCGGCATCCGTGAAAGTACGGATACCGGAACGCCCAGTGTGGTGTCCGACCCCGATGGTCAAATTGCCCGGCTCTACAAGGCCATCGCCCGCCGCGTGGCGGTGAAGGTTGCCCTGCAGGCCCGGGATTTGACGACCAAATTCCCGGCCATCGTCGTGCAGAACACCTGAACTGTCCTGCATGAAACCTGGGCCGCAGGCAGGGGCAGACCGCATCATCGGGCGCGTCCGTGCCGTGCTCACCGGGCCGGCCGTCCCTTTTACGCGGCCCGGTGTGCTCAGTGCCATCGCCAAACAGCCTGTCACCGGGCGCATCGAAGCAGGCCCGCTTGGCCTGGCGGGTGACGAACAGGGGGATCGCCAGGCCCATGGCGGCCCGGACAAGGCTATCCATCTTTATGCTTTCGAGCATTACGCCATCTGGCGGGTGGAACTGGGAGAGGCATCCTTGCCCCTGCTCGATCTGCCTGGTGCGTTTGGTGAAAATCTTTCGACGGAAGGCCTGGACGAAAAAACGGTCTGCCTGGGGGACCGTTTTCAGATCGGCCAGGCTGTGCTGGAAGTCGCCCAGGGCAGGCAGCCCTGCTGGAAGCTCAACGACCGTTTCGGTATGAAAGACATGGCCCGCCGCCTGCAGAATACCCTGCGTACCGGCTGGTATTGCCGCGTTCTGACGCCGGGCGGCCTGGGGGCGGGCGACGACATCATCCTGCTCTCGCGCCCCCATCCTGGATGGCCCGTGGCGCGGCTGATGGACGTGCTGTATCGCCCTTGTCTTGATCCGGAAGTTCTGGCGCAGGTACTCGAATTACCCCTGGTTCCCGGCTGGCGAAAACTGCTCGAACAGCGGCTGGCCAGGCGGGCTGTCGAGGACTGGAGCCGGCGGCTTGATGGCCCGGCGGCCTGAGCCGTCGAACACGCCGCGCTGGCAGCAGCATGGGAACCGCTGAATCAGTGTTTCCCATGAATGTGGATATGAATGCGGAGGAGAAAAACATGGCGCAACTCGATATCAGCACCAAAAACTGCATCGTCGAAAAACAGGGCAAGGTGCTCGTGGTCACTCTTGCCCGTCCCGAGGCGAAGAATGCAATCACCCCCGCCATGCTGATTGGCATGTACCGGGCCTGGCGGCTGCTCGATGACGATGATGGGCTGATGTGCGCCGTTCTGACGGGGCAGGGCGATACCTTCTGTGCCGGCATGGATCTCAAGGCCGGGCCGGAGGGCGGCGAGGATGCCGACCTGATCCGCCAGCTGATGCAGGATATTCCCGATCTGCACTGGCAGGCTCTCCTGCGCCACAACCCACCCATGAAACCGGTCATTCTTGCTGTCGAAGGCTATGCGCTCGCGGGCGGGACGGAAATTTTGCAGGGCACGGATCTGCGCGTCATCGCCGAAGATGCTGTGCTGGGTGTGACCGAAGTTCAGCGCGGGCTCTTTCCCCTGGGGGGCTCGACCATCCGTCTGCGTCGCCAGATTCCTTACTGTCTGGCCGCCGAAATGCTGCTCCTTGGGCGGCACATCACTGCGGCAGAAGCCTTGCGGTTCGGTCTGGTCAATAAGGTGGTTCCCCACGGACAGGCATTGGCCGAAGCGATGGCCATGGCTGGCCAGCTGTGCGAATGCGCGCCGCTTTCCGTCAGGGCCATCACAAAATCCCTGCGAGAAAACGGCCACTGGCTGAGCGAAAAGGATGCGCTGGCCAACGAGGAGCTCCTCGGCTGGGAAGTGCTCGCCTCCAGCGATGCCAAGGAAGGCATGCGTGCCTTCAAGGAAAAGCGCAAACCGGTGTTTACCGGTACCTGAGCCTGGCCGGGAGCAGATGCCGGGCCCGGACAAACCACCAGCGGGCTTGTTAGCACTCTCGTCCTTCGAGTGCTAGAATGAATCTCATAAGGAGGACGTGCACAGATGAGTACTGCCTTGGCAATTCAATCGTTTTCGATGCCGGTCCCGGTTTCGCTCGGGAGTATCGACGCCTATATCCGGTCGGCGAATCGTATGCCCATGTTGTCCGAGGCCGAGGAGTTCGACCTTGCCCGCCGTTTTCGGCAGGAAGGTGATCTGGAGGCCGCGCGTGGTCTGGTTATGTCGCATCTTCGGCTGGTGGTGGCGATTGCCCGGGGCTACCTGGGCTATGGCCTGCCGCACGCCGACCTGATTCAGGAGGGGAATATCGGCCTGATGAAGGCGGTCAAGCGGTTTGACCCGGAGCGTGGTGTCCGTCTGGTGTCTTTTGCCGTGCATTGGATCAAGGCGGAGATTCACGAGTACGTTCTGAAAAACTGGCGGCTGGTGAAGCTTGCCACGACCAAGGCGCAGCGCAAGCTCTTCTTCAATCTTCGCAGCCTGAAGAAGAGTTTCAATACGCTCGGGCCGGAGGAGGTGCTGTCTGTCGCGCAGCAGCTCGGCGTCAAGCCCGAGGAAGTGGTGGAGATGGAAACCCGTCTTTCCGGGCAGGATGTGTCGCTGGAGCCTCTGACCGGGGACGACGATGCCCATACGGCCCCCGTCGCCTGGCTTGCGGCCGATGACAGCAACGAGCCCTCGCGTGTGCTGGAGCGTCGGGAGTACGATCATCTGCAGGGCGAAGGTTTGTCACACGCCCTGCAGGGGCTGGACGAGCGCAGCCGCAATATTGTGGCGCGTCGCTGGCTGGCCGACGAAGGCGAGGCCCCAACCCTGCACGAGCTGGCCGCCGAATACGGGGTTTCTGCCGAGCGCATTCGCCAGATCGAGGCCCGCGCGCTGCAAAAAATGCGTACGGCCCTGGTCGCGGCCTGTTGAGTTTCCGCCGGGGCGGTTCGCGGATCGCCCCGGGTTGTCCCGGATCACCCCTGTCCGCGTCTTATCCTTCCTCCTGTCATCGTGTGTCACCGCTCCGCCAGTAGCAGGCGCAGGTCTGCTGCGATGGCTTCGGCGTTTTCTCCCTGTTTTTCCGCCAGACGCAGCCGCCCTTGCGGGTCGAAGAGATAGCTGTTGGCTGTGTGATCCAGGCTGTAGCTGCCCGGAACTTCCGGGCTGCCGGGGTGTTTCAGGTAATACACCCGGAACTCCCGTGCTACGGCAGCGGTGGCGGCCTCGTCCCCCGAGAGCCCGATGAAGGACGGATGAAATCGCGGTACATAATTTTTCAGCAGGTCGCGTGTGTCGCGGGCCGGGTCCAGGGTTACGAACAGCACCTGTACCCGCTTTGCGTCTTCTCCCAGCAGATGCATGACTTCTGCCATGGTGGAAAGTGTTGTCGGGCAGACATCGGGGCATTGGGTGTAGCCGAAGAAGATCACCACGGCCTTGCCGCGAAAATCGCGCAGGCGGCGAGGCTGGCCGGTCGGGTCGTTCAGCAGGAAATCTCGCCCGAAATCCGCCTGGTTGATCGGCATGCCGTGGAATTTCACGGTGGATTTCCGGGCGTCGCAGCCTGCCAGGGAAAAACAGAGCAGCAGTGAAAAAAGCCAGAGGCGCATCGGGTTCCGGTCGCCGGTTTCAGCCTGCCAGCGCGCGCAGGAGTTTGTCGTGGACACCGCCGAAACCGCCGTTGCTCATGACCAGGATCTGATCTCCCGGGCGGGCGGCTGTCGTGATGCCTTGCACCAGGGTTTCGAGTTCGTCGAACACGCGGGCCTTGTCGCCCAGTGGCGCGAGGGCTTCGGCCGCATTCCAGCCCAGACTGTTTGCGTAGCAAAAGACCTCGTCGGCTCCCTTCAGGCTTTCCGGCAGCAGTGCCTTCATGCTGCCCAGCTTCATGGTGTTGGAACGCGGCTCCAGCACGGCCAGGATGCGTGAATTGGCTGTGCCCGTGGCTTTGAGCCTGCCGCGCAGGCCCTCGATGGTTACGGCGATGGCCGTGGGGTGGTGGGCGAAGTCGTCATATACCGTGATGTCGCGCACCGTGCCGCGTACTTCGAGGCGGCGTTTGATGCCACGGAAGCTGGCCAGTGCTTCGATAGCCACTTCCGGGAGGATGCCGACATGATGGGCGGCGGCGATGGCTGCCAGTGCGTTGGAGCGGTTGTGCGCGCCGGGCAGCGACAGGCTTGCCTCACCGAGCAGCCTGCCTTGATGGCTTATCTGGAAACGCTCGCTTTCCGGAAGCGGCCCGGCTTGCCAGCCCTGGCCGGTAGCATCGTCAAAGCGGGTCAGCGGTGTCCAGCATCCTCGTGCGAAAACGCGTTCCAGGGCATCGGCCCTGGCATTGGCGACGATCAGGCCGTTGTTCGGCAGGGTGCGGACGAGATGGTGGAATTGCGTTTCGATCGCTGCCAGATCAGCGAAGATGTCGGCATGATCGAACTCAAGATTGTTGAGGATCAGGGTGCGCGGATGGTAGTGGATGAATTTCGAGCGTTTGTCACAAAAAGCGGTGTCGTATTCATCCGCTTCGATGACGAAAAAATCCGTCTCGCCCAGCCGTGCGGAGATGCCGAAATCCTGCGCCACGCCGCCGATCAGGAAACCGGGCTTCAGGCCCGCATATTCCAGTATCCAGGCGAGCATGGAAGTCGTGGTCGTCTTGCCATGCGTTCCTGCCACGCCCAGTACCCATTTGCCGCGCAAAATGTTTTCTGCCAGCCATTGCGGGCCGGAGACATAGGGCAGGTTGCGGGCGAGGATTTCTTCCAGCAGCGGATTACCGCGCGAGATGGCGTTGCCGATGACGAAAAGGTCGGGCGTCAGGCCGGTCTGGCCGGCGGCATAACCTTCTGTCAGCGCGATACCTTCCCGTTCGAGCTGGGTGCTCATCGGCGGGTAGACATTGGCATCGCAGCCCGTGACGCGATGGCCGGCCGCCCGCGCCAGCAGTGCGATGCCGCCCATGAAAGTGCCGCAAATGCCGAGGATGTGGATATGCATGGAGGAGAGGCGTGCTGTGTAGAATGACCCGGAATTATAAACGTGCTGCCACCTGGCCACTTTTCCCATGCCCCATCGCGCCCGACAGACGCATGCCTTGCGTACCGCCGAAACCTTGCGCCGCGACATTGCCAGCCTCGCGGCTCGGCTGATGGCCGAGGATGGCATCGACGATTACGGTCTGGCCAAGCGCAAGGCAGCACGGCAGCTGGGGGTTCCGGGTAGCGAGGCTTTGCCGGGAAATCCGGAAATCGAAGAAGCCCTGCGCGAATACCAGCGTCTTTATCAGGAGGATGAATTGCAGGAGCGGCTGCAGCTTTTGCGCCGTGCCGCGCTGGGGTTCATGCGGGTGCTGGAACGTTTCCATCCGCGCTTGACCGGCCCGGTACTCAGTGGCTGTGCCGTTCGTGGGGCGGTCGTGGAAATGGATGTTTATGCAGACAGTGCCAAGGAAGTCGAGATTTTCCTGCTCGACCGGGGAGTTGAGTTCGAAGTTGCCGACCATTCCCGGCGAAAAACGACCCACGCCAATCACGCGCCGGAAACCCGCTTGCGTGTTTTGGGGGGTGAAGCGGATTTTCTGCTCTCGGTCTATCCCCTGGTAATGGAGCGTACCCGGCGGCGTCACCCGCAAACCGGGCAGGCAGAACAGTGGCTTGGCATTGATGGGCTGGCCGAGCTCCTGGGTGGGGCTGCGACATGAAATCCGGGCTGCGAAAGGCGGTGTCTTTCGCGTTTTTGTTGCTGGTGGGCACTCTGGCGGGGCTGGCGGGCTGGCAATTCGGGCCTTGGGTACTCGCGCGTTTTCAGCCCGCACCGCTGGCGCGAACCTTGCCGGATCTCGTGCTGCCCGATTTGCAAGGCCAGGCGCAATCCCTGCAGCAATGGCGTGGGAAAATTCTGGTCATTAATCTCTGGGCGGCGTGGTGTCCGCCTTGTCGCATGGAGATGCCCGGTTTTTCTCGGCTTCAGGAAAAATTTGCCAGTGCCGGTGTGCAATTTGTGGGGATTGCACTGGATGATCGCGAGAATGTCGTCGATTTTGTCCGGAAAAATGCGATTCGCTATCCGCAGCTCCTGGGGGATCGCCCCCTTCAGGATGCCTTTGCCGATCTGGGGAATCGCAGCCAGAGCCTGCCTTTTACGGCCATTTTTACGCCGGACGGACAGTTGCGGCACATACACCGGGGGTATTGGCGCGAAGACGAACTCGACGGCATCCTCGGCGAACTTGCCGGGATGAAGGCGAAATAAGCGGGGTTCCGCTCTTTGCTCGTACTGGACAAATCAGGCTGAATTGCGGCAAACTGGTGAGATGCCCAGGCAAAATCACTCTCAAAAATCCGGATCGACGGCCTCGCGCAACGCGATTCCGCGTTTGCTCGTGCTTCACGGGCCCAACCTGAATCTGCTCGGTACGCGTGAGCCGGAGATTTATGGCCGGACGACGCTGGCCGACATCCACCTTCGCATGGAAGCCCAGGCACGCGCGGCCGGGGCGCAGCTGGAAAGCTTCCAGAGCAACAGCGAGGGCGAGCTGGTCAATCGCATCCAGGCGGCCGCCAGCGAAGGCGTGGCTTTCATCATCATCAACCCGGCGGCTTATACCCATACCAGTGTGGCCATGCGCGATGCGCTGGCGGCGGTGGGCATTTCCTTCATCGAAGTTCATCTGTCGAACATCCATGCGCGTGAAGCCTTCCGGCAGCATTCCTACTTTTCCGATCTGGCCGCCGGTGTGATCTGCGGTCTGGGTCATGAGGGCTATTCCCTGGCACTGACGGCGGCCTTGTCCCGCCTGGGCCTGGTTCAAGCCTGACATTTCGTTTTCCCATCGCCAGTTACCCATTCCCTTTTCGCCCTTGCATCGTTGCCCGTTGCCGGGGCGTTGCCAGAACACAGGAGCACTCATGGATTTGAGAAAACTCAAGAAGCTGATCGACCTCGTGCAGGATTCCGGCATTTCCGAACTGGAAGTCACCGAAGGTGAGGAGAAGGTGCGTATCGTCAAGCACGGCGTGGCGGCGGCCCAGCCCGCAACCTATATGGTCGCGCCGCCCATGGCTGCCGCTCCCCAGCCCGCATTTGCCGCTGCCCCCGCCGCCCCTGCCGCTCCGGCAGAGCCTGTCGGAAAGATCGTCAAGGCACCGATGGTCGGCACGTTCTACCGCGCGGGCGCGCCGGGTGCTGCCCCCTTCGTCGAAGTCGGCCAGACCGTCAAGGAAGGCGACACGCTTTGCATCATCGAAGCGATGAAGCTGATGAACGAAATCGAATCTGACGCCAGCGGCGTCGTCAAAGCCATCCTCATCGAAAACGGGCAGCCGGTGGAATTTGGCCAGCCGATGTTCGTGATCGACTAAGCCAGCATGTTCGAGAAAATCCTCATTGCCAATCGTGGCGAGATTGCCCTTCGCATCCAGCGTGCCTGTCGCGAGCTCGGCATCAAGACCGTTGTCGTGCATTCCACCGCCGACACCGAAGCCAAGTACGTCAAGCTGGCCGATGAATCCGTCTGCATCGGCCCGGCCCCTTCGCTGGAAAGCTACCTGAACGTACCTGCCATCATCTCGGCGGCGGAAGTCACCGATGCCGAGGCGATTCATCCCGGTTACGGCTTCCTTTCCGAGAACGCCGGTTTTGCCGAGCGTGTCGAAAAATCCGGCTTCGTCTTCATCGGCCCGCGCCCGGAAACCATCAGCATGATGGGCGACAAGGTCAGTGCCAAGGATGCAATGAAGGCGGCAGGTGTGCCCTGTGTGCCCGGTTCTGACGGCGCATTGCCCGAAGACCCCAAGGAAATCATCAAGATTGCCCGCAGCATCGGTTATCCCGTCATCATCAAGGCTTCCGGTGGCGGCGGTGGCCGGGGCATGCGCGTGGCGCACACCG
>CAZFPI010000078.1:5001-12831 GCA_964521075.1 uncultured Sterolibacterium sp. | reverse complement strand
CTGATAATACAAAATAACTTCTTGCCACTTCGGATGCCCGTCACTCCCACTCGATCGTCGCTGGCGGTTTGCCCGAGATGTCGTAGACCACGCGGTTGATGCCGCGGACTTCGTTGATGATGCGGTTAGACACCTTGCCCAGCAGGCTGTGAGGGAGCTCGGCCCAGTGGGCGGTCATGAAGTCCTGGGTTTCGACGGCACGCAGGGCGACGACGTATTCATAGGTGCGGCCATCGCCCATGACGCCTACGCTCTTGACGGGCAGGAAGACGGCGAAGGCCTGGCTGGTTTTGTCGTACCAATCGGCGGCGCGGAGCTCGTCGATGAAAATGGCATCAGCGCGGCGCAGAAGATCGGCGAATTCCTGCTTCACTTCGCCAAGGATACGCACACCCAGCCCCGGGCCGGGGAAGGGGTGACGGTAGACCATGTCGTGCGGCAGGCCGAGTGCTACGCCCAATTCGCGCACTTCGTCCTTGAAAAGATCGCGCAGCGGTTCGAGCAGTTTCAGATGCAGGGTTTCGGGCAGGCCGCCGACGTTGTGGTGGCTCTTGATGGCATGCGCCTTGCCGGTTTTTGCCCCGGCAGATTCGATGACATCCGGGTAGATCGTGCCTTGCGCCAGCCATTTGGCTTGTGGCAGTTTGGCGGCTTCGGCCTGGAAGACTTCGACGAATTCACGGCCGATGATCTTGCGTTTCTGTTCAGGGTCGCTCACACCCTTGAGGTGGCCCATGAATTGCGCCGAGGCGTCAACGTGGATCACCTTGACGCCGAGGTTGCGCGCAAAAGTCTCCATGACCTGCTTGCCTTCATTGAGCCGCAGGAGGCCGTTATCGACGAACACGCAGGTAAGCTGGCTGCCTATGGCGCGGTGCAACAAGGCCGCGACGACACTGGAATCCACGCCACCGGAAAGCCCCAGAATAACTTCCTCCTGCCCCACCTGGGCGCGGATTTTCTCAACGGCTTCATTGACGTAATCGGGCATGTTCCAGTCGTGGCCGCAGCCGCAGATGTCATGCACGAAACGGGCGATCATTTCCTTACCCTTGAGGGTATGCGTGACTTCCGGGTGGAACTGCACAGCATAAAAATTCCGCGTTTCATCCGCCATGGCGGCCACCGGGCAAGAGGGCGTGCTGGCGATCACCTTGAAGCCGGGCGGCAGTTCGGTGACCTTGTCGCCGTGGCTCATCCAGACGTCGAGCAGGCCGTGTCCTTCGGCATTGCTACGGTCCTCGATGCCGTTGAAAAGCCTTGAATGGCCACGCGCACGGATTTCGGCGTAGCCAAATTCCCGCTGACCGGAGTTTTCCACCTTCCCCCCCAGCTGCTGGGCCATGGTCTGCATGCCGTAGCAGATGCCCAGCACCGGCACGCCCAGTTTGAACACACAGGCCGGGGCTTTCCACTCCAGTGCTTCGTACACCGAATTCGGCCCGCCGGAGAGGATGATGCCCTGCGGGGAAAACTGACGGATGAATTCATCGGAAACGTCGAAGGGATGCAGCTCGCAATACACCTGCTGCTCGCGCACACGGCGGGCGATGAGCTGGCTGACCTGGGAACCGAAGTCGAGGATGAGAATTTTCTGGTGCATGGAAAGAGCCCGGGGAAATCAGGAAAACCGGAATTATCCTTCATTCTCTGCACCCCTTGTCAGCAACGGCTAAACGCCGCCCGGTACGGAAGCAGAGGGCGAACCCTCATTCGCCCCATTCTTCCCTGCGCGGGCCGATGCTTTCGCAAGATGGCACCCTTCATCGCCTCGTCAGATCACCACACTCATGCCGCCATCGACGACCAGACATTGCCCCGTGACATGGCGCGAGGCCTCGGAGGCCAGATACACCACCGCACCCTGCAAGTCTTCCTCTCCGCCCAGCCGCCGCAAGGGCGTGGCAGCGATGACCTGGGGCTCGATGCTGGCGAGCAAGCCCTGCGACATTTTCGAGGGAAAGAACCCGGGGCAGATCGCATTGACACGCACACCCCGAGGCCCCCATTCCGTCGCCAGCGCGCGGGTGAAATTGACGACGGCCCCCTTGCTGGTGTTGTAGGCCAGCGTGCGGATTTCTGAAGGATTGCCCCCCAGCCCGGCGATGGAAGCGATATTGATGATGCTGCCCTGCCCGGCAGCCAGCATGGTGCGACGCCCCGCCTCGCGGCACAAAAAAAACATCGCATCGACATTGAGGCGCATCACCTTGTGCCAGGCCTCGTCGGGGTAATCCTCGGCGGGTGAGCCCCAACTCGTCCCGGCATTATTCACAAGAACATCGAGCCGCCCGTAACGTGCGAGCACCGCTTCCACCAGGGCGGCCGCCGATTCGGGCTCGCCCAGTTTGAGGGCGACGGGCAAGACTTCGATGCCAACCTGCCTCAAATTCTCCACTGCGGCTTCGAGCTCACCGGCCTGCCGCGCGCAAATCGCCAGCCGCGCCCCCATTTCCCCCAAGGCACGCGCCATCTGAAGACCCAGCCCCCGCGAGCCACCCGTCACCAGTGCAACCTTGCCCGTCAGCTCAAACAAGGACCGAACGCTCATGCTTCCTTCTCCTCCACAGCCAGCTTGCCAGAAAAGAGACTGGCCGCCACGATCAACCCGCCGCCCAGCCATTCCTGCAAGCCCATGATTTCATTCGCCAGCCACCAGGATGAGACAGCCGCCACCACCAGCTCGAACAGGAAAATAACGATGGCCTGGGTGGCTGCTGTGTGCGTCAAGCCAAACTGAACCACCAGATTGACCAGCATCAGCACCACCCCGACCAGCCCCAGAAAAAGCCAGACCTCCATGGGCAGACTGGCATAGCCGGGCAAAGCAGCCCCGGTTTCCTCGAACGGCCAGACCAGAAAACCCAGAACCACCGCCCCCAGAAATACCGCCAGCGACTTCACTTCGATCGCCAGATGCGGTGTCTGGCGCACCATGACATTCGACAAGGCAAACAGGAACCCTGCCCCCAGCCCCAGCCATTCGGCCCCGCTCTCGGGCCAGGGCAAGCCTGATTCCGGCCGCCAGAGCATGGTGACCGCCCCGGCCAGTGACAGGCAGACGACCATCCCCCCTGCCCTGTTGAGCCGTTCGCCCAGCAGGGCCCAGGCCAGAAAGACCGTCCAAAGGGGGGCAAGATAGAACAGCAGCAACACGCGCATCACCTCGCCCTGCAAGGTTGCCAGCACATAACCCAGATTGCTGCCGCCCCCGGCCAGACCGATCAGCACCAGCTTCCAGTCCATCGCACCGGATTGCCAGGCGCGACGCACAAAGCCATGGAGGAAAACGACCCCCAGCAGCAGGGCCACCAGATAACTCAATACCGTCGCGGGCAGGCCCTGCAAGCCGGAGTGATGCAGCACCCGGTAGGGGTACCAGATCAGGCCCCACACCACCGCACCCGTCAGCAAGGAAACGATGGGGGTGATGGATGCTGTGGATGTCGCAGAATGCGCCGGGGGCGTGGTCATCAAAGCCCCTGCCTTTTGCCTGCTCGCCGCCATATAATCGCCCATCCCCCATTGTCCTGACTTCAGTCCGCCCGTGAATCCTCATCTCGCCCGGCTGCAACCTTATCCTTTCGAGAAGCTGCGCCGTCTCTTCAGTGAATCCACTCCGCGCCCCGGCCTCAAGGAAATCAAGCTATCCATTGGTGAGCCGCAACACGCCACACCCGCCTTCATCCAGCGCGCGCTGGCCGATAACCTGAACGGTCTGTCGGCCTATCCTAGCACGCAAGGCAGCGACGCCCTGCGCGCCGCCATCGCCGGATGGATCGGCCGCCGTTATCGCCTCCCCGCGCCTGACGCCACCACACAGGTGTTGCCGGTCAACGGCTCCCGTGAAGCCCTCTTTGCCTTTGCCCAGACGGTCATCGACGCAGCACAACCGGGCGCACTCGTCCTGTGTCCCAACCCCTTCTACCAGATTTACGAAGGTGCGGCCTTGCTGGCCGGGGCCGAGCCGAAATTCATCAACACCCTGCCAGCGCAGGATTTCGAGATGGATTTTTCCGGTGTCAGCGAAGAAGAATGGCGACGTGTGCAGCTCGTCTACGTCTGCTCGCCTGGCAACCCCAGCGGAAAAGTCATGTCGCTGGATGCCTGGAAAAATCTCTTTGAACTGGCCGACCGCCACGATTTCATCATCGCTTCCGACGAGTGCTACTCGGAAATCTACGACGAAGCCGACGGCCCCCCGCTGGGCGGGCTCGAAGCCGCCCGGAAACTGGGGCGCGACGACTATCGCAGGCTGGTCATGTTCTCCAGCCTTTCCAAGCGTTCCAATGTCCCCGGGCTGCGTTCCGGATTCGTGGCGGGTGATGCCGCCATCATTCAGAAATTCCTGCTCTATCGCACCTATCACGGCAGTGCCATGAGCCCGGTCGTGCAGGCGGCCAGCATTACCGCCTGGAACGACGAAGACCACGTCCGCGAAAACCGGCGGCTCTACACCGCCAAATTCCAGGAGCTCACCCCACAAGTCGCCCGGCATCTCGACGTTGCCCGGCCCGACGCGGGCTTTTACCTCTGGGCCAACATCCATCGGTATGGCCTGAGCGACACAGAATTCACCCGCCGCCTGCAACACGAACAAAACGTCGTCGTCCTGCCCGGCAGCTTCCTCGCCCGCGAAGCCGGTGGTATCAATCCTGGTGCGGGCTTCATCCGCATTGCCCTGGTCGCATCGCTCGACGAATGCCGGGAAGCGGTCGGGCGTATCGCCGATTTCTGTCAAAAACTCTGAACCCACCTTTCAAGGAACGACCATGAACGAACTTCAACAAACCATCGACCAGGCCTGGGAAACCCGCAGCGAACTCCAGCCCGGCAGTGCCCCCGCGAAAATCGGTGAGGCCGTCGCCCACATTCTCGAAGAACTCAACCAGGGCCGTCTGCGCGTGGCCGAAAAAATCGACGGCGAATGGGTAACACACCAGTGGATCAAAAAAGCCGTGCTCCTTTCCTTCCGCCTGGAAGACAATAAAGTCATGACGGCCGGGCCGATGAAGTATTTCGACAAAGTCCCCACCAAGTTTGAAAATTACGATCAGCACACTTTCGCCAAGGGTGGCTTCCGCGTCGTCCCGCCGGCTGTCGCCCGTCGCGGCTGCTTCATCGGCCGCAACGTCGTGCTCATGCCCAGCTACGTCAATATCGGAGCCTACGTCGACGAAGGCACGATGGTCGACACCTGGGCCACCGTCGGCTCCTGCGCCCAGATCGGGAAAAACGTCCACCTCTCCGGTGGCGTGGGCATCGGCGGCGTACTCGAACCCATCCAGGCCAACCCGACCATCATCGAAGACAACTGCTTCATCGGCGCACGTTCCGAAGTCGTCGAAGGCGTCATCGTCGGTGAAAACTCGGTGATTTCCATGGGCGTCTATATCGGCCAGAGCACCAAGATCTACGACCGCACCACAGGCGAAATCCACTACGGCAAGGTCCCCCCCGGCTCCGTCGTCGTCTCCGGCAACCTGCCTTCCGCCGACGGCAAATACAGCCTTTACTGCGCCGTCATCGTCAAGCGGGTCGACGCCCAGACGCGCGCCAAGACCGGCATCAACGAACTGCTGCGCGCAGACTGACGTTTTACCGCGAAGGAGAACCACCATGGCGGCAATGCAGCGACTGTTCCAGCTCATGTCGGACAAGAAAGCCTCCGACATCTTCATCACCACGGGCGCGCCGATCAACATCAAGATCAACGGCACGGCCATGCCCATCAACCAGCAGATGATGACTCCGGACATCATCCGGGGCCTGCTGCTCGAAGTGCTGACCGAAGCCCAGTTCAACGAACTCGAAGAAAAGCTCGAACTCAACTGCAATTACGGCATGGAAGGCATTGGCAATTTCCGGCTTTCCGCCTTTCACCAGAAAGGCTCGCCCGCCCTGGTGGTGCGCTTCATCCCGGCGGAAATCCCCCGTCTGGAAACCCTCAATGTCCCCGCCGTGCTGGCTGATGTCATCATGGAAAAGCACGGGCTCATCCTCATGGTCGGCGCGACGGGGGCCGGCAAAACGACAACGCTGGCCTCGATGCTCGACTTCCGGAATGAGCGACGGACGGGCCACATCCTGACGCTGGAAGACCCGATCGAATTCATCTTCAAGAACCGGAAATCCCTCGTCAACCAGCGCGAAGTCGGCTCGGACACGCACGACTTCAAGCTCGCCCTGAAAAACGCCCTGCGCCAGGCCCCCGACTGCATCTTCATCGGCGAAATCCGCGACAAAGACACCATGGGCCAGGCCATTGCCTACGCCCAGTCCGGCCACCTTTGCCTGGCCACCCTCCACGCCAACAACAGCTACCACGCCCTTTCGCGCATCATCGGCCTCTACCCGCTGGAAAACCGCCCCGCCCTGCTGGCTGATCTGGCCGTCACCCTCAAGGCCATCATTTCCCAACGCCTGCTCAAAAAGCCCGATGGCAGCCGCATTCCCGCCGTCGAAGTCATGATCAACTCCCGTCACATCGCCGAACTCATCGAAAAAGGCGACATGGACGGCATCCGCGAAGCCATGGACCAAAGCATGTCCCCCGGCTCGCAAACCTTTGAACAAGCCCTGTTCCATCTCTACAAATCCGGGGCCATTACCCTCGAAGTCGCCACCGCCGCTGCCGATTCGGCCAACAACTTCCTCTTCCTCGTCAATAACGACCAAAGCGGCAACACCCCCGCGCCCAGCAGCCATGGTCAAAACCCCGACCCGGCCAACCCCTTGAGCATGCCCTCCACCAGCTTCAGCGACTTCAATCTCAAGATGGATTGACCGGATCCACCCCATGAAAAACGACACCGCCGTTCTCGACCTGGCCTGCCAGCTCATCACCCGCCCATCAGTCACGCCCGACGATGCCGGCTGTCTGCGCCTCCTTGGCGAACGGCTTGCCCCACTAGGCTTCCAGCTGGAACGCCTGGATCGCAACGGGGTGAGCAATCTCTGGGCGCGGCGCGGCGAATCCGGCCCGCTGCTGTGCTTTGCCGGCCACACCGACGTCGTCCCCGTCGGCGACAAAGCCGCCTGGGCTTCAGACCCCTTCCAGCCAGAAATTCGTAAAGACCATCTTTATGGTCGTGGCGCAGCAGACATGAAATCCTCGCTGGCCGCCTTCGTCGTCGCCATCGAACGCTTCCTCGCTCGCCAGCCCGACCCGACAGGCTCCATCGCCCTGCTTCTGACTTCCGACGAAGAAGGCGATGCCGTCGATGGCACGGTGCACGTTGTCGAAACCCTCAAGGCACGCGGCATCCGGCTGGACGGCTGCATCGTCGGCGAGCCCACCTCCGCAAAACGGTTAGGCGACACCATCAAAAATGGCCGACGTGGCTCGCTTTCCGGCAAATTGCGCGTCAAAGGAATTCAAGGCCACGTCGCCTACCCGCAGCTCGCCCGCAATCCCGTCCATGAAGCCGCCCCCGCGCTGGCCGCACTCGTGGCCGAACAATGGGATGCAGGCAACGAATACTTCCCGCCCACCACCTTCCAGATTTCCAACATCCATGCCGGCAGCGGCGCGAATAACGTCATCCCCGGCCATCTCGACGTTCTCTTCAACTTCCGCTTTTCCACCGCCAGCACACCGGAAGGGCTCAAAGCCCGCGTTCATGCCCTGCTCGACGCACACCGGCTTGATTACGAACTCGACTGGAACCTCTCGGGCAAACCCTTCCTCACCCCGCGCGGCAAACTCGTTGCGGCCCTCACCGACGCAATCCGGGCCGCCACCCAGGCGCCCTCCATGGGGCTGGCGCAAGGCCCGACCGGTAACGACGACGTCGGGCTCTTCCAGCAAGGCCGCGAGTGGATTAGCGC
>CAZFPI010000078.1:0-4991 GCA_964521075.1 uncultured Sterolibacterium sp. | reverse complement strand
TGCCATCCGCCGCCTCTGCGGCCTCGAAACCGAGCTATCCACCACCGGCGGCACTTCCGATGGCCGTTTCATCGCCGACATCTGCGATGAAGTCGTCGAATTCGGCCCCATCAACGCCACCATCCACAAGGTCAACGAATGCATCGCCGTCGCTGACCTCGAACCACTCGCCCGCTGCTATGAGGGCGTGCTGGACCGTCTATTTTGTCTGGAGTCTTCACGCCCATGAACACCCCCATCGACGAACTGCACACCCTCCGGGACTGGCTGCGCTACGCCGTCAGCCGCTTTCGTGAAGCGGGCCTCTATTTTGGTCACGGCTGCGACAACGCCTTTGACGAAGCCGCCTGGCTCATCCTCCACACCCTTCACCTGCCGCTGGATCGCCTCGACCCATTTCTCGACGCCCGACTCACCAAAAACGAGCGACTGGCCGTACACAACATCCTGCAACGGCGCATCGTCAAACGTCTGCCCACAGCCTACCTGACACAACAAGCCTGGCTGGGCGAGCATCGTTTCTACGTCGATGAACGGGTCATCGTCCCGCGCTCCTATTTTGCCAAGCTGCTCGAAGACGGCCTCGCCCCCTGGGTCGAAGAACCCGAAAACATCACCCAGGCCCTGGATCTTTGCACCGGCTCCGGCTGTCTGGCCATCCTGATGGCACTGGCCTTCCCGAATGCCCAGGTCGACGCCGTTGACCTCTCCCAGGATGCGCTGGCCGTCGCCCGCCACAACATCAAGGACTACGGCCTCGAAGATCACGTCCACCCCGTCGAATCCGACCTGTTCAACGCGCTGCACGGCAAACGCTACGATCTGATTCTCTCCAACCCGCCCTACGTCACCCGCGCCGCGATGGAAGCCCTGCCGCCGGAATACCAGCATGAGCCCATCATGGCACTGGCCGCCGGAGAAGACGGGCTGGACATCGTGCGGCGCATCCTCGCCGAAGCCGCATCACACCTGAACCCCGGCGGGCTGCTGGCCGTCGAAGTCGGCCACAACCAGGCCATCGTCGAAGCCGCCTTCCCGGAACTACCGCTGACCTGGATCGACACCGACGACGGCGAAGGCAAGATTTTCCTGCTGCACCGGGAACAGTTGAACCTAGGAAACCGCTGATTTATTCCGTTCGCCCTGGGCTGTTGAAAGAAAACGGGACAAAGCCCCATCAAAGCCTTCTACCTCGAAAGGGTTGTAGTCCGGATCGGCTCGTTCGAGGGTAAGAAGAAACATCACCATCCCCAGCACGTCGTCCTTTTCCTCATCGCTCATGGCCGATGCCTCGCTTTGCAGGCGCGTGACATCCTGCACCAGTTTGTCCAGCACACGATCCTCCAGCGCGGCAAAAATTTCGGCCAGCCCCTGCCCTTCGCTCACCCCGCCGTAAGTGTGCTGGGTTCGCCAGAACGCCTCCCAGAAACGCTCGCCGCCCAGTTCCAGAGTGTCCGCCTCAAAAATATCCGTATCGATCCCGGCGGCAAAGCCTTGGGAAGACGTTTGGGGCGAAGTGCCGCAGCCTCCGGCATCCACGGCGGGATCGACATTGAGAATTTTGATGGTACGCACCACGGTGGAACTCCTTTGCATCAACCCAGCATGTGGGACACCAGCCCGTCGGCCAGCTTGGGCTCGAACCAGGTCGACTTGGGCGGCATGACTTCGCCAGCATCGGCCACGGCCATGAGATCGGTCATCTGCGTCGGATAAAGCGCGAAAGCGACGGACATTTCCCCGCTATTAACACGCTTTTCCAGTTCATCCAGGCCACGAATACCGCCAACAAAATCAATGCGCTTGTCGCGGCGCAAATCCTGGATGCCCAGCACGGGGCCCAGCAGATGGTCAGACAAAAGGCTGACATCCAGACGCGCCACAGGGTCTTTCACCGGGATCAACTCCGGGCGGATCGTGAGCCTGAACCAGCGGTTCTTGAGATACATGCCAAACTCGCCGGGACAGGAAGGGCGTACCTGGCCTGCCTCCTGCGTCACCGAAAATTTTTCACCGATACGCGCCAGCAAGACATCGTCAGCCAGGCCGTTCAGATCTTTCACGACACGGTTGTAATCCATGATTCGCATCTGGTGATGCGGAAAAATCACGGAAAGGAAATACGCGGCTTCTCCTTTGGCCCCGCGTGCGGCAGAAATGCGCGAAGCCGCCGCTGAACGATGATGCCCATCTGCGATGTACAAAGCGGGCATGGCATCAAAGGTCGCGGAGATTTTTTCGATCAGGGCTGCATCACGGATGACCCAGATCGTGTGCTGGATGCCGTCATCCGCAGTGACATCGGCATCAGGCGCACCGCTGCTGGCCTGGTTAATCAGAGCGTCGGCCGTGGCGGAAGAAGGGTAGGCCAGAAGCACCGGGCCGGTCTGGCCATTCAGTGCGTCGATCTGGCGAACCCGGTCGTCCTCCTTGTCCGGGCGGGTGAACTCGTGTTTGCGGATGCGGTTAGTGTCGTAATCCACCACCGAGGCGGCGGCAACCAGCCCCGTCTGCACATGCTCGCCCATCTTCAGGCGATAGGCGTAGTAACAGTCGGATTCATCCCGTTTCAGGATACCCGCCTCCAGCATTTTCTGGAGATTCTCGACCGCCTTGGCATACACCGCCGGGGCGTAGGGATCAGTATCTTCCGGCAGGTCGATTTCCGGCTTGGAAATATGCAGAAAACTCCAGGGCTTCCCGGCAGCACGCGCCCGCGCTTCCCCGGAAGAAAGCACGTCATAAGGAGGAGCGGCCACGGCAGAAGCCTGGCCGGCAGCCGGACGCAGGCCGGCGAAAGGTTTGATGAGGGGCATGGAAGACTCGTGGGTTATTTTGAAAAACTTTACCGAACACGCTCCGGCAATACCTTCTTCAGCTCGAGATGCATGGCACGCAGCGCGGTTTCGGTGGTATTCCAGTCGATGCAGGCATCCGTCACCGAGCAGCCATATTTGAGCTGGGAAAGATCGGCAGGAATGGACTGGTTACCCGCTTCGAGGTTACTTTCGATCATCACGCCCACGATGGAGCGGTTGCCATTGATGATCTGACGGGTACAGTCGGAGAGCACCAGCGGCTGCATCTCCGGCTTCTTGTAGCTGTTGGCGTGAGAGCAGTCGACAACGAGGTTCTGCGCCAGCTTGGCCTTGGCCAGGGCCTGTTCGGCCAGCGAGATGCTGACGGAATCGTAATTGGGGCGTCCGCCGCCGCCACGCAGGACGACATGGCCATAGCGGTTGCCGCGCGTACGCACGACGGAGGTTTTGCCCTGGGCGTTGATGCCCAGGAAACTGTGCGGATTCGCCGCCGAGATGATGGCATTGATGGCCACATCGAGATCGCCGTCGGTCGCATTCTTGAAGCCAACCGGGGTCGACAGGCCAGAGGACATTTCGCGGTGGGTCTGCGATTCACTGGTGCGCGCACCGATGGCCGTCCAGGCGATGAGATCGCCCAGATATTGCGGAGAAATGGGGTCGAGGGCTTCCGTTGCGGCAGGCAAGCCCAGTTCATTCACCTGCAGGAGAAACTCACGCGCCTTCTTCATGCCTTCCTCGATGTGGAAGGAATCATCCATGCGCGGGTCGTTGATATAGCCCTTCCAGCCGGTCGAGGTACGCGGCTTCTCGAAATAAACCCGCATCACCAGCACCAGCGTTTCGCCGACCTCTTCGGCCAGTTTTTTCAGGCGACGGGCGTAGTCCATGCCCGCCACCGGATCATGGATCGAACAGGGGCCCACCACGACAAACAGGCGCGGATCCTGACGATCGAGAATGCGCTGCATCGTCTCGCGGCCTTGCGCGACAGTCGCGGCGGCCTTGTCGCTCAAGGGCAAAAGGGCATGAATCTCCTCCGGCGTGGGCATGCTGGTCAGGGATTCGACATTGAGATTTTCAAGTTTCGCTTGGGTCATGGGTCAGCCTTGCAGTTTCTTCAAGAGTTCTCGAACCGCCTGCACACGTTCGCGCAGGCTGGGCATTTCGCGTTTCCAGTGCAGCTTTTCCGGCCCGGCAAAGCGAAGATTTTTATCTTTCTGGATCAAATCGATGAGGCGCACCGGGTCGATGGGGGCACGGGCAGAAAAATGTAATTGTATCCCGTGCACAGCCGCCTCGATCTTGAGAATTCCCAAAGGATGCGCGGCGATACGCAGGCGATGGGTTTCCAGCAAGGCCTGTGCCTGCGACGGCAATTCGCCAAAGCGGTCGATCAGCTCCTCCTGGAGGGCCTGCACCTCTTCCAGATTCTCGGCATTGGCCAGGCGTTTATAGAGCGTCAGCCGCTCGTGCACATCCGGCGCGTAAGCGTCCGGCAGCAAAGCGGCGGCAGACAGGTCGATGGCAGACACCACGCCCAGTGGCGCGCCGGTTTCTGGCTCCTTGCCATCCTTCAAAGCCTTGACAGCGGCATTGAGCATGCTCGTGTAAAGCGCGAAACCGATTTCGTGAATATCACCGCTCTGGCTCTCGCCCAGCACCTCCCCTGCCCCGCGAATTTCCAGATCGTGCATGGCCAGGAAGAAGCCCGAGCCCAGCTCCTCCATCATCTGGATCGCCTCCAGCCGCTTTTCCGCCTGTTTGGTCGGCTTGGCGTCCTCGTGTGTGAGCAGATAGGCATAGGCCTGGTGGTGCGAACGCCCCACGCGGCCACGCAACTGATGCAGCTGGGCCAGGCCGAAGCGATCAGCCCGGTTGATGATGATGGTATTGGCATGCGGATTATCGATGCCGGTTTCGATGATGGTCGAACACAGCAACAGATTGTGTTTTTGCTGCGTGAATTCACGCATCACCCGCTCCAGCTCGCGCTCGGGCAACTGGCCATGCCCCACGACGATGCGCGCCTCGGGCAGCAGTTTTTGCAGGCGTTCTTCCATGTTGTGGATGGTTTCCACCTCGTTATGCAGGAAATACACCTGCCCGCCACGCTTGAATTCGCGCAGCACGGCTTCCCGAATAATGCCGCTGCTTTCGGTGCGCACAAAA
>CAZFPI010000077.1:12509-12966 GCA_964521075.1 uncultured Sterolibacterium sp. | reverse complement strand
GCCAGGCCACCAACGTCTACCGCATGAAACTGCTCGGAGCCACCGTCGTTCCGGTCAACAGCGGCTCGAAAACGCTCAAGGACGCGCTCAACGAAGCCATGCGCGACTGGGTCACCAACATCAGCAACACCTTCTACATCATCGGCACTGTCGCCGGGCCGCACCCCTACCCCATGATGGTGCGCGATTTCCAGGCCGTCATCGGTGACGAATGCCGCCAGCAGATGCCCGAACTCACCGGCCGCCAGCCGGATTACGTCATCGCTGCCGTCGGTGGCGGCTCCAACGCCATGGGAATTTTCTACCCTTACCTCCCGCATCCCGATGTCCGGCTCATCGGCGTCGAAGCGGCGGGCCACGGCCTGTCCACCGGCAAGCATGCCGCCCCGCTGACGGCCAATGCCCGTCCCGGCGTCCTGCACGGCAACCGGACTTACCTCATGCAGGACGAAAACGG
>CAZFPI010000077.1:0-12499 GCA_964521075.1 uncultured Sterolibacterium sp. | reverse complement strand
GTCAGATCATCGAAACCCCCCCGATTTCCGCCGGCCTCGACTATCCCGGCGTCGGCCCGGAACACGCCTGGCTCAAAGACAGCGGCCGCGCAGACTACGTCGCCATCACCGACGACGAAGCCCTGGCCGCCTTTCATGCCCTGTGCCGCCTCGAAGGCATCATCCCCGCGCTCGAATCCAGTCACGCCCTCGCCCACGCGGCCAAACTGGCCCCCACCCTCCCCCGGGACAAGGTTCTTCTGGTCAATCTCTCCGGCCGTGGCGACAAAGACATGCACACCGTAGCCGAGAAATCCGGAATCCAGCTCTGATATGTCACGCATCCAATCCCGCTTCCAGACACTCCACTCCCGGGGCCGCAAGGCACTGATCCCCTTCATCACCGCCGGTTTTCCCACCCCCGAACTCACACTGCCGCTCATGCGCGCACTGGTCCGGGGCGGGGCAGACATCATCGAACTAGGCGTACCATTTTCCGACCCGATGGCCGATGGCCCGACCATCCAGCGCGCATCGGAACGCGCCCTCGAACACGGCATGAGCCTGCGAAAAGTGCTGGACATCGTCCGGGCTTACCGTCAGGAAGACGCAGACACCCCCATCGTCCTGATGGGCTACGCCAACCCGGTCGAAGCCTACGGAGCACAAGCCCTGGCCCAAGACGCACGCACCGCCGGTGTCGACGGTCTCCTCGTCGTGGATTACCCCCCCGAAGAATGCGCGGAATTCACAGCCCTCCTGCGCGCCCAGGAACTCGACCCGATATTCCTGCTGGCCCCGACCTCCACCGACCAGCGCATCGACGACGTCGCCGCCCTGGGAAGTGGCTACATCTATTACGTCTCGCTCAAAGGTGTCACAGGAGCCGGGCATCTCGACCTCGAAGAAATCGGCCGCCGCCTGCCCCTGATCCGGCAACGTGTCGGCATGCCTGTCGGCGTCGGCTTCGGCATCCGTGACGCGGAAACCGCCGCCCGCATTGGCGCGGTCGCAGATGCAATCGTCATCGGCAGCCGCATCATCGAAGAAATCGAAAACGCGCCGCAGGATCAAGCTCCCGCGCGGGTTCAGGCATTCATGCAGCAAATCCGCATCGCACTCGACTCCCAGGAGGTTCCACGATGAGCTGGTTGCAAAAACTTCTCCCCCCGAAGATCAAGCGTAACGAAGGCTCCCGCAAAGCCATCCCCGAAGGATTGTGGAGCAAATGCCCCGCCTGCGAGGCCGTGCTCTACACCACCGACCTCGAAGGCAACCAGGGTGTTTGCCCGAAATGCAACCATCATCACCGCCTGCGCGCCCGCACCCGCCTGGACCAGCTGCTCGACCCGGAAGGCCGCTTTGAAATCGGCGCAGAAGTCCTCCCCGTCGACTCCCTGAAGTTCAAGGACAGCAAGCGATACACCGACCGTCTGCTGGCCGCGAACAACGATTCCGACGAAATGGATGCCATGGTCGTCATGCAAGGTTCCATCAAGACGCAACCCGTCGTCGTCGCCTGCTTCGAATTCGAATTCATGGGTGGCTCCATGGGCTCTGTCGTGGGCGAACGCTTCACACGCGGCGTCAAGGCCGCCATCGACAACCAGTGCCCCTTCATCTGCATCACAGCCAGTGGCGGCGCGCGTATGCAAGAAGGCCTCTTCTCCCTGATGCAGATGGCCAAAACCACCGCCGCCGTCAGCCTGCTCGACCGTGAGCGTCTGCCCTTCATCACCCTGCTCACCGACCCAACCATGGGCGGCGTTTCCGCCAGCTTCGCCTTCGTCGGCGATGTCGTCCTGGCCGAACCGGGCGCACTGATCGGTTTTGCCGGCCCACGCGTCATCGAACAGACCGTGCGTGAAAAGCTGCCCGAAGGCTTCCAGCGTGCCGAATTCCTGCTCGAAAAAGGAGCGATCGACATGATCGTCGACCGTCGCGAACTACGCGACAAACTGGCCTCACTGCTGACACTGCTGCAACGCATGCCGGCTGCTGCCTGACCGCACATCGCGCCCTCTTGAACCCCCCCGCCATCGCAGCAAGCCAGAACACCCTCGCCGACTGGCTTGCCCTGCTCGAATCCCGCCACCCGCAAGGCAGTGCCGGGATCGAACTAGGGCTCGACCGCGTTCGCAAAGTCAGCCGTACCCTCGGACAAAAGCAAAGCGTCCCGCTCATCACCATCGCCGGAACGAACGGCAAAGGCTCCACCTGCGCCATGCTGGAGAAAATCCTCGGCTGTGCAGGCTACCGGGTTGGCCTATACACCTCCCCCCACCTGATCACCTACAACGAACGCATACGCATCAACGGGGCCCCCATCGACGATGCAGCCCTGTGCGCCGCCTTCGAACGCATCGAAGCCGCGCGACTGGCTGCGGGCGACATTGCCCTGACATATTTTGAAGCAGGCACACTGGCCGCCTGGGAATGCTTCGCAGCAGCCGGAGTTGACGTCATCCTGCTGGAAGTCGGACTAGGCGGGCGGCTCGACGCCACGAACATCTATGACGCCGACTGCGCCATCGTCACCACGGTCGACCTCGACCACCAGGACTACCTTGGCGACACGCGAGAAGACATCGGCCTTGAAAAAGCCGGAATTTTCCGGGCGGGCCGCCCCGCCATCTGCGGCGAAGCCGCCCCTCCCGCCTCCTTGCTGGCCCACGCCCAAACCCTCGGGGCCGACCTGCGCCGCTTCAATATCGACTTCGGCTATATCGACCAGGAACTGCAATGGCAATACTGGCACAGGAAAGGCGAAGAAACACACCGCCGCAACAGCCTGGCCTTTCCCGGGCTGCGCGGCACGATCCAGCTGCAAAATGCCTCTGGTGTGCTGGCAGCACTCGATGCACTGGCCGACCGCCTGCCCGTCGCCATGCAGGACATCCGGCGCGGGCTGCTCGAAGTCGAACTGCCCGGACGCTTCCAGATGCTGCCGGGGCGGCCCGGCATCGTCCTCGACGTCGCCCACAACCCCCAGGCCGCGCAAATGCTGGCCGCCAATCTCGCGGCACAAAAACAAGCCTATTACCGCAACACCTGGGCCGTCTTTGGCATGCTGCGCGACAAAGACATGGCAGGAGTCATTCACCCCCTGAAAGACCGGATCGACCACTGGCTTCCCTGCACCCTGCCCGGCCCCCGCGCAGCCACAGCCACGGAACTTGCCCTGAAACTAGCGGAATGCGGCGCAGCCAACCCAGCCCAGACCTTCGACACGCCCATCCAAGCCTTCCGCTACGCACAGGAGAAGGCGGGCGAAAATGATAGAATTCTCGTCTTTGGCTCATTTCTGACTGTAGCGGCCGTCTTGCAGCACCTGAACGAAACCCGCTGAAACCGCAGACAGAAACAACCCCTCACGCAGCGCACCCTTGCACACGGCTCGAACGGCATGGCGGAAAAAGACGCAACTCCCGGTAAAACCGAATCAGGCGCAGGCCTCGATGCCGATCCGAAACTCGAACTGAAAAAGCGCGCCCGTCGTCGCCTTGTCGGAGCATCGGCACTGGCCCTCCTGGCCATCATCGTCCTGCCCATGGTCATGGAACAGGAACCCCGCCCGGCGACTCAGGACATCCAGATCCGCATCCCCAGCCAGGACCCCGCCAGCAATGCGGTCGTCTCACGCATCGCGCCAAAACAGACACCGCCCCAGACACCTGCCGCCCCCCTCCCCGCCGAGCCCCCCAAAACATCTGGAACACCTGGAGCCCCCGGAGCCCCGGGAGCGGATGCCGCCCGGCCTGCCGCAACCCCGCCGACACCCGTGGCAAAACCCGAAGCAAAACCAGCCCCCAAAACAGAAACCGCACCAAAACCTGAACCCGGCCCCACCACGAAACCGCCCGCAGAAACACACAACAAGCCTGCCGAAAAACCTGCAGAAAAGCCCGTTGATAAAACCGCTGAAACTGCCCGTGCCGAAGCCATTCTCAACGACCAGCACTGGGTCATCCAGCTAGGAGCCTATCAAAACGCCGGGAATGTGAAACTCCTGCAAAGCAAGATCAAAGAACTGGGCTACGCGGCCTTCACGGAAAAAATCGACACGCCCGCCGGCCCCCGTATTCGCGTCCGCTGCGGCCCGTTTGCCAGCCACGAGGCCGCGCTCAAGGCTCAGGCACGTCTGAAAAAAATCGGTGCTGGCGGCCCCGGCGGCGGCAGCATCGCCCAGGTGAAGTAAACCAGCATGGGCGGCTTCACCGGATTCGATCTCCTCATCTGCGGCGTACTGCTCATCTCCGCCCTGCTCGGAGCCTGGCGAGGCATCGCCAGCGAAGTGCTGGCACTGCTCGCCTGGGTTGCCGCCTTTTTCGCCGCCCGCGCCTGGGGCGGCGATGCCACCGCGCTTCTCTCCGGCTGGCTGCACAGCCTGCCCGGCGACGCCCTGCGCCAACTGGCCGGATTCCTCGCCGTCTTTCTCCTGACACTGATAGCCTTCGCCCTGCTGCGTCTCCTGCTTACCCGGCTGCTGCGCGCCATGGGGCTGGGGCTCACAGACCGGCTGCTGGGCACGGCCTTCGGCCTCGCGCGCGGGTTTCTCGTGCTCTGGATCGCTGTTTTGCTGGCCGGGCTGACCAGCCTGCCGCGCCAGACCTGGTGGCAACAGGCCCGGCTGGCCCCGCCACTTGAAACGGCCGTCATCGCCAGCAAACCCTGGCTGCCTGCGCCCCTGGCCGACAAGATTCACTACCATGGCAAGCCCACGACAAAAACCTGAAACAACCAACGACCCGATGGTGAAACGATGTGCGGAATTATTGGTGTAGTAGCAACCTCCACGGTAAACCAGCTGCTCTATGACGGCCTCCAGGTGCTCCAGCATCGTGGCCAGGATGCCGCCGGCATCGCCACGGCGGAGGGCGGACGCTTCCACATGCACAAAGGCTCGGGCATGGTGCGCGACGTGTTCCGAACCCGGAACATGCGTAACCTGCATGGCAACTGGGGGATAGGCCATTGCCGCTACCCCACGGCCGGCTCAGCGCACAACGCTGCCGAAGCCCAGCCTTTTTACGTCAACTCCCCCTTTGGTCTCATGCTCGCGCACAACGGCAATCTGACCAACTCGGCCCAGCTCAAGAAGGACATGTTCCTGCAAGACCTGCGCCACATGAACACCAATTCCGACTCGGAAGTCCTGCTCAACGTCCTGGCCCACGAACTACAGGCTGCCTCGAGCAAATACCAGGTCGATGCCGAAACGATCTTCCGCGCCGTGGCCGGTGTGCATCGCCGGGTAAAGGGGGCCTATGCCGTCGTCGCCATGATCGCCGGTTATGGTCTGCTTGCCTTCCGCGACCCCTACGGCATCCGCCCGCTCATCATCGGCCGCAACCAGACAGAGGCCGGCACGGAATACATGGTCGCCTCAGAAAGTGTCGCGCTGGACACCCTGGGCTTCAAGGTCATGCGCGATGTCGCGCCGGGCGAAGTCGTCCTCATCGACTGCCAGGGAAACTTCGTCAGCCGCCAGTGCGCCGAACGCACACTCCATGCCCCCTGCATTTTTGAATTCGTCTATCTGGCCCGCCCGGATTCGCTGATCGACGGCGTCTCCGTGTATGAAACCCGCCTCAGGATGGGCGATTTCCTCGCCGACAAAATCCGGCACACCCTGCCCCACCTGCAGATCGACTCGGTCATCCCCATTCCGGATTCCAGCCGCCCTGCCGCCATGGAACTGGCGCAACGCCTGGGCATCCCCTACCGCGAAGGCTTCGTCAAGAACCGCTACATCGGTCGCACCTTCATCATGCCCGGGCAAACCCAGCGCAAGAAATCGGTGCGCCAGAAACTCAATGCCATCGGCCTGGAGTTCAAAGGCAAGAACGTGCTTCTCGTCGATGACTCCATCGTGCGCGGCACAACCAGCCGGGAAATTGTCACCATGGCCCGCGAAGCCGGGGCGCGCAATGTCTATTTCGCCTCGGCAGCACCTCCTGTGCGCTACGCCAATGTCTATGGCATCGACATGCCCACCCGTGCCGAACTCATCGCAAGCGACCGCAGCGACGAACAGATTCGTCTGGAAATCGGGGCGGACGCCCTGATCTACCAGGATCTCGCCGACCTCAAAGCCGCGCTGCGTGCCGTCAATCCGGCGATCGCGCACTTCGAAGCCTCCTGCTTCGACGGCCACTACATCACCGGCGACATCAGCCCGGAATATCTCAGCGGCCTGGAAACCGATCGCACGGCCCCTGCCATGCCCCACGACGAAGAACACGAAACCGGACAACTCGATCTCAACCTCGGCACACCAGAGTAAAAGCAAGCCATGGATCACGATAACCAATACAGTTTCGACACCCTGGCCGTTCGCGCCGGGCAGGAGCGCAGCCAGTTCGGCGAACACGCCGAAGCTCTCTATCTCACCTCCAGTTTTGTCTTTGAAAGCGCGGCCCAGGCCGCCGCGCGCTTTTCCGGCGCGCAACCCGGCAACGTCTACTCCCGCTTTTCCAACCCCACCGTTTCCATGCTGCAAGAACGTCTGGCTGCCATGGAGGGCGCGGAAAGCTGTGTGGCCACGGCCTCCGGCATGTCGGCCATACTCTCGACGATCATGGCCCTGCTCACAGGCGGCGACCACATCGTCGCCTCACAAAGCATTTTCGGTGCGACACAGCAGATGCTGGGCAACATCCTGCCGAAATTCGGCATCAATACCACGCTGGTCAGCGGTGTCGAACCCGCCGCCTTCCGCGCAGCGATGCAGCCCAACACCCGGCTCGTATTCATCGAAACCCCCTCGAATCCGCTCATGGCCGTGTTCGACATCGCAGCCATCGCCCAGATCGCCCACGAAGCCGGAGCACTGCTCGTCGTCGACAACTGTTTTTGCACACCCGCGCTGCAAAAGCCGCTGGCACTCGGCGCGGATATCGTCATTCACTCCGCCACCAAATACCTCGACGGCCAGGGCCGCGTCCTCGGCGGAGCAGTCTGCGCGAACAAAACGCTGGGCGAGGAAATCTACAAATTCCTGCGAACCACCGGAGCCACACTCTCCGCCTTCAATGCCTGGGTCATCCTCAAGGGACTAGAAACGCTCAACATCCGCATGCAGGCGCAATCCGCCAGCGCACTGGCACTCGCCCGCTGGCTGGAGGCACAGCCCCAGGTCGCCCGCGTGTTCTACCCGGGGCTGCCCTCCCATCCACAATTCGACCTCGCCGCCCGCCAGCAATCCGGCCCGGGGGCGATTCTCTCCTTCGAAGTGCACGGTGGCCGTGAAGCCGCCTGGCGTGTAGTCGACCACTGCCGCCTGCTGTCCATCACCGCCAACCTCGGCGACACAAAAACCACCATCACCCACCCGGCCAGCACTACCCACGGCCGCATCACCCCCGAAGCGCGCGCCGCCTCGGGAATCACAGAAGGCCTGCTGCGGATTGCCGTCGGGCTAGAAAGCGTTACCGACCTGCAAGACGACCTCTCGCAAGGTTTCGGGAAACCGGAAAAACACTGATCAAGGCATCGTCAGGCATCGTCGGGCATCATCGAGCCCCACCCAGCCACCGCCGCAACCAGCCCCCTGCCGCCGGAAACCCGGCACGGACCCGCACGACGATGGCGGAAACATTATCCTTTCCGCCCTGCTCGTTAGCCATGTCGATCAGCCGTGCCGCCGCCTGTTCCGGCGCATCGCACGAAGCCTGCAGGATGGATGCGATAGCCTCATCGCTCACCATGTCGTTCAGCCCGTCCGAGCAGAGCAGGAAAACATCCCCCACCTGCACCTCATGCCGGTGGATTTCAACCTGAACTTCCGGTTCCGTGCCGATGGCACGGGTAATGAAATTCTTCCGGGTGGAAAGACGCGCCTCTTCCGGCGTCATCAAGCCACTATCGAGCCGGTCCTGCAAGAGGGAATGATCGCGCGTCAGGCAGATGATCTGCCCTGCCCGCAGACGATAAAGCCGGGAATCCCCCACATGCGCCGACATCAGCGCGTTGTCGATAAAAACGGCCATCACCAGCGTCGTGCCCATGCCCGCGTATTGCGGCTGGCTGCGGGCAGCCTGATACACCGCGCCATTGGCCCGGGCAACTTCCTCCGTCAACAGCTTCGCCAGCCTGGCCTCGCCCGCCGCATCCAGGCGAAGCCCGGAAAATTTCCCGCCCAGCACCTTGCCCAGTTCGCTCCCCAGAAACACGGACACCATACCGCTGGCAACTTCACCGGCATTGTGCCCGCCCATACCGTCCGCAAGGATCGCCAGCCCCCGCGCAGCATTGAAATGGATGGCATCTTCGTTATGCGAACGAAGACAGCCCGTATCGCTGCGACCAGCCATCACCAGAGCATGACCAGAACTCATTGCGGCTTCGCGGACGAACTGCCAAGACACTGACGCAGATCCTGCGCGAACTGCGCGCCAGTCTGGTAACGCTTTTCGGGGTCCTTGATCATGGCCTTATCCACGATGAGAGACAAGCGGGCCGGAATGGCAGGATTGAGCTTTCGCAAGTCTTCCTGCTTGTCATTCGCGATCTTGTACATCAGCTGCGCCATTGAATCGCCCTCGAAAGGCAAGCGGCCGCTCAGAAGCTGATAAAGGGCAACTCCCAGCGAAAACAGATCGGAACGCCCATCCACCTTCTTGCCGGAAAGCTGCTCCGGAGACATGAAACTCGGCGTACCCAGCACCATGCCGGTCTTGGTCTTGCTGGAATCGGTAATGCGGGCAATGCCGAAATCCGCGACCTTCACGGTATCGCCCTCTGGCTCGTACATGATGTTGGCCGGTTTGATGTCGCGGTGAACGATGTGCTGCTCATGTGCGTAAGAGAGCGCGTCAGCCACACGGGCAATGACGCTGACCACGGTTTTGACCGGCAGCAAATTGCCCGGCTTGGTGTAAGCCACGAGATCCTTCCCCTTGAGGAACTCCATGGCGATATAGGCCAGATCATGTTCCTCGCCAGCGTCATACACGGTGACGATGTTCTGGTGATTCAAGCGTCCTGCCGTTTCAGCCTCGCGGAAGAATCTCGCCTTGATTTCGACGAGCTCGTCGCCCTCGAACTCCTGCGCCAGAGCCATGGTCTTGATCGCCACGACCCGGTTGATCTTCGGGTCGCGCCCCAGATAAACCACCCCCATGGCCCCCTTGCCCAGCTCCTTCTCGATCTGGTAACGCCCCAGCATCGGCTTTTCAACCTCACCCGTAGCACTCAGCAAGCTGCCGGCAGATTGTCCCGCCCCCCCCAGAATGACTGTTTCGGACATCTGTTTCGCCCGAGTGAGCCGCTGTTCGAGATCGCGGAATTTCGGGTTAAAACCGGACATATGGCGAAACACGGCCTCAGCCTTGTTGAACTGACGCTTGCGCTCGAAATCCAGGGCCAGGTTATAAAGATTTTCCATCAAGCCCTCGTCCATCGCGCACTTGCGGAATTTGTCGAAAGCCATATCGAGCTGGCCTTGCCCCTGAAAGGCCAGCCCCAGCATCCGGTTCGACTCGGAAGATTCCAGATCGGATTTCTCCTTGCCACGTTCCGTCATCAAAAAACGCTTGGTCGTCAGCAGCAAATGCCCCAGCAGCAAGAGAGTAGCCGGGATCATGAGATGCAACCACAAGAGCTGCGTCGTCATCAGGAAAAAATGGCCGCCCAGCAAAAGCAGCAGCAAAGCTGCCGTGATACTCGCGCCCATCCCGGCCTTCAGGCGCGGCAAGACGGCGATCAGATAAAGGGCAACGACAAGCCAGGCCGCCTTCTCCGCCCAGAAGGCCCAGTCGGGCACGACAAAAAAGTGTTCGGACAAAAGGCTGGAGACATCATGCGCCAGCACCAGCACATCGGGCATGGCCGGGGATACCGGCGTGGGATGCACACTACCCACCCCCGCCGCCGTCGGGCCGATCAGCACGATCTTGTCCCGATATTTTTCAGGGGGAATCTTCCCGCTGCGAACATCAAAAAAAGAATCCACCTGAAAGGCCGGCCCGTTCGCACCGTCCCTGTAGAAAAAAGGATTCATGCGCGTGTATTCATCCGTACCGATTTTCAGCTTGCCAAGACGCACCTGCCTGCCCAGCGCCACATGAATATCATCGACGCCAAGATTCAGGCTGCGCGCGGCGATCATGAGAGAGAGCGAAGGAAAAAGCTGATCGAAATAGCGAACCACCAGCGGCTCGCTCCGGATGGCCCCATCGACATCCGGCGTCGAATTCAACTGACCGATGGCCCCGGCCACCTTGCCCAGCGGCTCGATGACCAGAGCATCCGTATCTGCTGCCGGAATGGGCAAAGCCTTCCCGCTTTCTGCCTGAATGGCAAAATTGCCCAGGTAATCCGGCAAGGCATGATCCGGCCGCCCCATAGGCTCCCCCAGCCGGAAAAGCACCGGCAAAACAACATTTCCCGCCCGGGCCAGGCTCTCAGCCAGGCGGCGATCCGTATTCAGCCGGTTTTCCGCCTCGGCGAGCACCGCCCCCATCTGCTGCATGGGCGAAACTGCGGCCGCAGCCGCCGAATCAGCCGGAGCTACAGGCGGAGCTACAACCGGAGCTACAGGCGGAACCCTCTCCCCTTCCGCCTTACCGTAAATTTCCAGCAAACGGTTGATATAGGCCAAGCCCGGATCAAGCTGCGGTTCGGAATAGAATACGGTGGTCGCAATCACCCTGGCCCGGGCAGCGGCGAGCTTATCCACCATTTCGGCCTGTATCTCGCGCGACCACGGCCAACGGCCGATATTGTCGATGCTCTGCTTGTCGATGGCGATGACGGCAATCCGGTCGTTGGGCTTTTGCGACGACAAAGAAACACCCACGTCATAAGCCTTGCGCTCCAGGCTCTGCAAAAGATCGCCATTGCCCAAAACCAGCACCAGCAGGCTGATTGCCAGCCCAAAAAACCAGTCGCTTTTCCAGAAGACCTGTTTTCCCATACCCATCACCATTTCTTCCGTTTCATTTTTTCAATCAAGGCTTGCCAGAACCACCTTGCCACCTCGGGAGAGACGGATCCATTCGTACATCCCTGAAGGGCTTCGCATGATAAACCGGCAATCCGCCACATGAACAGCCAATAATCCCGATGAATAATCAACGCCTCGAGTTTTCGGATATTCGACATGCCCTTCGGGAAGGCTGGATCATCGCCCGCCGCACCCGCCTCGTCAGCCTGGCCTACGCTGCCATTTTCACCCTTACAGGCGGCATCATCCTGGCCGGCCTGCTCCTGCAAGGCTTCACACCCTTCATCCTCGCCGCAGCCGGAGCCTTCATGCTGATAGGCCCTGTCATTCTGGCCGGTTTTTTCGGCATCGCCCGGGCAGACGAAAAAGGAAAAACCGCCCATCCTGGCAGCATCATCACCGGCTTCACCGAAGCCTCAAGTGCCGTCTGGGTCATCGCCCTGGTCTGCGCCCTGCTGTTCATGATCTTCCTCACCGACGCCGCCATACTTTACAGCTACATGGTCGGTCGAACACCCGTCTGGCCAGGAGCTCTCGAAACTGCCAGGGAAGGCATCTCCCATTTCCTGCTATGGGGAACAATCTCCGGCCTGGCCATTGCCTTCATGCTGTACTGCATCTCGGCCTTTTCCATCCCGCTGCTGTGCGAACACCGCTGCCCGCTCGTCCCGGCCGTCGTCGCCAGTGTGCGCGTCGTCTTCAGCAGCTTCCTCCCGGCCCTGAGCTGGGCACTACTACTGGCCGGGCTCACCATGGGCAGCATCCTGTTACTGCCACTCCTGCCCCTCACCCTGCCCTGGCTCGCACACAGCAGTTTCGCCCTGTATCGCCGTATCTTTCCCTGACAGCAATACGGATCAATACGGAACCATCATTCCGGCGGAGCATCAATAAAATGCCAGAAAATCCTGCGCTATACTTTTCCGGACAATATAGAACGTAGAATGAATCGATATTGCCAGTTTGCAAATACTCATTTCAACCTGGCTATCGACAAACCCAGACAAGAACAACAAATCACCCATCACGACAGGAACCCTGCCATGGAAGACATCAGCAAACACATTCAATCCATTGACGAGCAAATCGCCCAATTGGCCCGGCAAAAAGCCAACCTGCTTGAACAAACCCGCAGCACCGATCTCGAAACCTGCAAACGGCTCATCAAACAATACGGCTTCTCCAAATCCGACCTTGGCTTCATTGGAAAAGCAGGTAATGACAAATCAAAAACCAGCTCAAACAGCAGCAAACCGCCCAAATACGCCAATCCAAAAGACAAATCAAAAACCTGGAATGGCCACGGACGCAAGCCTGCCTGGTTGAACGACGCACTGGCCCAGGGAAGCAATCTCAACGACTTCCTCATTCACCCCTGAACCTCTGGTTTCGCACAAAAATAAGGGAGCCGCTGTTCATGCTGGAATTCAGCGGGGCGGTCAACTGCGGTTTTTATTGACCCGGCGCATTGAGGATGAACCACCACCTGTATGGGTAACCCGTAGGGGCAGCCTTTACGGCTGCCCGCAGTTCAGAGGTACAAAACCAGCCAAGCCACTGGACCCCGGCTTT
>CAZFPI010000076.1:7031-13413 GCA_964521075.1 uncultured Sterolibacterium sp. | reverse complement strand
GCGATTTGCGCGTCGATGGCCAGCCCGAAACGGATGGCGCATTCGACAGCGGCCTGGTTGAGCACGGGCAGCACGCCCGGCAAGGCGATATCCACCGCGCAGGCCTGGGCATTGGGCGCGGCCCCGAAGGCGGTCGATGCGCCAGAAAAAATCTTGGATTTGGTGAGCAGCTGGACGTGTGTTTCCAGGCCGATGACGACTTCCCAGGTCATTGAAATTCTCCAGGCATTTGCAGATGCCAGTTTGTGGCCTGCTGGTAGCGGTGGGCGGCTCCCAGCATCTTGGCTTCGCCGAAATAGTTGCCGATGAGCTGCAGGCCGACGGGCAAAGGTTTTTCGTCGGCGGTGAAGCCGCAGGGCAGCGACATGCCGGGCAGGCCGGCGAGATTGGTGGAGATCGTGTAGATGTCGGAAAGATACATCTGCACCGGATCCTTGCTCTTTGCGCCGAAGGGGAAGGCCACGCCCGGTGTGGTCGGGCCCGCGATGAGGTCACATTGCTTGAAGGCTTCTTCGAAATCCCGGGCGATCAGGCGGCGGATTTTTTGCGCCTGCAGGTAGTAGGCGTCGTAATAACCATGCGAAAGGACGTATGCACCGATGAGGATGCGACGTTTGACTTCGGCTCCAAAGCCTTCGGCGCGGCTTTTGGCGTACAGGTCGTTGAGGTCGGTGTAGTCGGCAGCGCGGTGGCCGTAACGCACGCCGTCGAAGCGGCTGAGATTGGAGCTGGCTTCGGCGGGCGCGAGGACGTAGTAGGCAGGCACGGAAAGCGCGGTGTTGGGCAGGCGGATGTCGACGGTGGTGGCCCCCAGCTTGCGGTATTCGTCCAGCGCGGTTTCGATGGCGGTGCGAACGGCATCGTCCATGCCATCCGCAAAGAATTCTTGTGGCAGACCGATGCGAAGCCCTGCCAGCGGTTTGTCCAGCTCGCGGGTGTAATTCTCGACGGGGCGTTCCAGCGAGGTGGAGTCGCGCGCATCGAAGCCGGCCATGGCATTGAGCAACAGGGCGCAATCTTCGGCGGAATGCCCCATCGGGCCGGCCTGGTCGAGCGAGGAGGCGAAGGCGATCATGCCGTAACGCGAGGCGATGCCGTAGGTGGGTTTGAGGCCGGTCAGCCCGCACAGCGCGGCAGGCTGGCGGATGGAGCCGCCGGTATCCGTGCCCGTGGCGATGGGGGCAAGCCGTGCGGCGACTGCCGAGGCCGAGCCGCCGGAGGAGCCGCCGGGAACGCAGCGAACATCCCAGGGGTTTTTGACCGGGCCATACCAGGAGGTTTCATTGGACGAGCCCATGGCGAATTCGTCCATATTGCACTTGCCCAGCGTGACCATGCCCGCCGTGTTGAGTTGTTCGACGACATGGGCATCGTAGGGGCTGACGAAGTTCGAGAGCATTTTCGAAGCACAGGTGGTCAGCCAGCCTTCCGCGCAGAAAATGTCCTTGTGCGCGAGCGGCACACCGGTCAGCGGGCCGGCCTTGCCTGCCGCGATGCGTGCGTCAGCCGCGCGTGCCTGGGTGAGCGTTCGCTCACGGTCGACGGTGATGAAGGCATTGAGGGCCGGGTTGAACCGCTCGATACGATCGAGAAAAAGGCTGGCCAGTTCGACAGCGGAAATCTGCTTTGCCGCCAGGGCTTGTGAGAGCTGCTTCAGGGATGCGTGGATCATGTCGGTCGGGAGCGTGAGGCGGGCGGTGGCAACAGGCCACCTTTCCGCCCCACGCCTCACTCCTCACTATTCAATAACCTTGGGGACGAGGTAGAGGCCGGCCTCTGTCTCGGGGGCAATCGCCTGATAGGCGGCGCGGCGGTCGGACTCGGTCACCCTGTCTTCGCGCAGACGCTGGGTGGCGCATCCTCCGGCGGCGACGGCATGGGCCATCGGCTCGACACCGGTCGTATCGACAGCCTGAAGCTGTTCGATCAGACCGAGAATGGCGTTGAGCCGCTCACCGGTTTCAGCGGCTTCGGCGGGGGAGATTTCGATGCGGGCAAGACGCGCGATGCGCGTTACCTGGTCAGGATTCAATGACATGCGAACAAATTTGGCCTTGAAGGCACTTAATTTACCAAGCCCGATAGAGTATCATAAGCGGCTTTGACGACGAAGCCCCGGAACCTTCCGGCCTGTGCGTCAGTCCATGGATTTTCTGCGATTCGCCGACAAATTCCGGCGAATCGCCGTTGCGTTATTTCGCCATTGTCGTCACATCATCGTCACCGCTACTGAACGGATCTGAACGGACTTCCCGATGCTGAATTTTTTGCGTTCCTATTTTTCAAACGACCTGGCCATTGACCTGGGAACGGCCAACACCCTGATCTATGTGCGTAGCCAGGGCATCGTGCTGAACGAGCCCTCGGTGGTGGCCATCCGCACCGAAGGCGGGCCGAGTGCCAAAAAAACCATCCAGGCCGTCGGCATGGCGGCCAAGCAGATGCTGGGGCGCACGCCGGGTAACATCACGGCCATCCGCCCGATGAAAGACGGCGTAATCGCCGATTTCACCGTCACCGAACAGATGCTCAAGCAGTTCATCAAAAAGGTGCACGACTCCCGCATGTTCTCACCCAGCCCGCGCATCATCATTTGCGTGCCCTGTGGCTCGACCCAGGTGGAACGCCGCGCCATTCGCGAATCCGCGCTGGGGGCAGGGGCCAGCCAGGTCTATCTGATCGAAGAACCCATGGCAGCCGCCATCGGCGCGGGCATGCCCGTGGCAGACGCAACGGGCTCGATGGTGGTCGACATCGGTGGCGGCACAACGGAAGTCGGCGTCATTTCGCTGGGCGGCATGGTCTATGCGGGCAGTGTGCGTGTAGGCGGCGACCGCTTCGACGATGCCATCATCAACTACATCCGCCGCAACTACGGCATGCTGATCGGCGAGACAACCGCCGAGGCCATCAAGAAAGAAATCGGTTCCGCTTTCCCGGGCTCGGAAGTCAAGGAAATGGAAGTCAAAGGCCGAAATCTGGCCGAGGGCATCCCGCGCAGCTTCACGATTTCCTCCAACGAGATTCTGGAAGCCCTGACCGAGCCGCTCAATGCCATCGTCTCCGCCGTCAAGTCCGCCCTGGAACAGACACCGCCGGAGCTCAGTGCCGACATCGCGGAACGCGGCATGGTGCTAACCGGTGGGGGTGCCTTGCTGCGCGACATCGACCGCCTGCTGATGGAAGAAACCGGCCTGCCGGTCGTGGTGGCCGACGACCCCCTGACCTGCGTAGTGCGCGGCTCCGGCATGGCCCTGGAAAAGATGGATCACCTGGGCAGCATCTTTGCCAATGAATAAGGCTTAAAGCGTGAATGGCGGGAGAGCATCCGTGTCACCCCAGCCTTTCCCGCCTTGCTTTTCCCCCTCTTTTCACGGCATCGACGATGACCATTCTGGCGTATGGTGCGTAGGCGCACCATACGCCAGAATGCCGTAAAGACGAGCCTCATGCCGCCCCGCTGTCCCGCAAGCCCCAAGCCCCCCTCCGCAGGCTTCTTCACCCCTGACCGAACCCATGGCCGTCGTTGACCAACCGCCACCGCCATTCTTCAACCGTGGCCCGGCACCGCTGGTGCGCCTGGGGATATACCTCAGCCTCTGCCTGCTGCTGCTGGTGGTCGATCTGCGTTACCACATGCTCGAATGGGCGCGACAAGGTATCGGGCTTGCGGCTTACCCCCTGCAGTTGCTGGCGTATGCGCCTGTGCAAGGCATCGAGGAAGGCGGGGGCTATCTGGCCAGCGTCGTCCGGCTCCAGCAGGAGAACCTTCATTTGCGCCAGCAACAGCTGGAAACGGCCAATCTCCTGTTGCGCCAGGAGCATCTCGAGCTCGAAAACCAGCGGCTGCGCGCCCTGCTCGACATGAAACAGCGTCAGCCCGTGGGGGGGCAGATCGCCGAAATCCTCTATGCCGCGCGCGACCCATTTTCCCGGCGTGTGATATTGAACCGTGGCCAGCAGCAAAATGTCGCTCCCGGCCAGATCGTCGTCGACGAACTCGGCGTGATCGGACAGGTCACGCGGGTCTATCCCATGCTCTCCGAAGTCACCCTGATTACCGACAAGGATCAGGCCGTACCGGTGCAGGTCGTGCGTAACGGCCTGCGCGCGGTGATGTTTGGCACGGGAGACGGCCGGCTCGAACTGCGTTTTCTGGCCGCCAATGCCGATGTTCAGGAAGGTGACGAGCTCGTGACTTCCGGGCTGGATGGCATCTATCTCCCGGGGCTACCCGTCGCGCGGGTCAAAAAAGTCGACCGGGAAGCCACTTATGCTTTCGCCCGCATCCTGTGCGAGCCCGTCGCCGGGGTTGAACGTCATGGCATGGCCCTCTTGCTGGGGCAGCGCGAACCCATACCGCCGCTTCCCCAGGATGCCGGAGAAAGCGAAAAGGACAAGCCGCAAAAATCCCGGAGACCTGCCAGATGAGTGAGTCATGATCCAGCCGACGAATTCCTCAAACCGCATCCTGCGGCCGGCAAAAAACTGGTTCATCGGCCTGACGCTGATTTGCGCGCTTCTGGCCAATATGCTGCCGGTTGGCCGTCTGCCGGGCTTTCCGGACTGGGTAGCCCTGACACTGGCGTTCTGGTGTGTGCGCGAACCGCTGCGGATCGGAATGGGGATCGCCTTCCTGCTGGGCCTGACCATGGACATTGTTGATGCCAGCGTCATTGGCCAGCACCCGCTGGCCTACATCATGCTGGCTTATGCGGCCAACAGCCTTTCGCGCCGCATCCTCTGGTTCCCTCTGATGAAACAGGCCATGCATATCCTGCCGATGCTGTTGCTGGCACAGCTGGTGATGCTGGGCATCCGCCTGGCAACTGGCGCGCAGTTTCCGGGGCTCATCTATTTCGTCAGCAGTTTCGTTGCCATCCTGTTCTGGTATCCCTTCAGTTTCCTGCTGCTGCTACCGCAGTACCAGCCGCAGGAGAAGGACGAGAACCGGCCGATCTGATCGCTGATCCGTGGAATTCAAGAACCCCGAACAGGAGCTTTTGCGTTACCGGCGTCGCCTGCTGGTCGCGCTGGTTTTCGTGCTCCTGGCCTTTGGCCTGCTGTTTGCGCGTTTCTTCTGGCTGCAGGTCATGCAACACGATTATTACCAGACCCGCGCGGAAGACAACCGCATTTCCCTCGTGCCCATCCTGCCAAACCGGGGCCTGATCGTCGACCGGAATGGCATCGTCCTGGCGCACAACTATTCGGCCTATACGCTGGAAATCACCCCTTCCCGCGCGGGAAACCTGGAAGCGACGATCGACGCGCTGGCGCAGATCATCGAAATCCGCCTGAAGGACCGAAAACGTTTTCGCAAGCTGCTGGAAGAGAGCAGGAACTTTGAATCCTTGCCGATCCGCACCCGGCTGACGGATGAGGAAGTCGCCCGCTTCATCGCCAACCGTTTCCGCTTCCCCGGGGTCGACATCAAGGCGCGCCTGTTTCGCCAGTACCCGCTCGAAACCTCGGCATCGCATCTTCTGGGCTATATCGGCCGAATCAATACCAAAGACATCGACCGCATCGAAGACCAGGATCAGGAAGACAACTATCGCGGAACAGACCACATCGGCAAGACCGGCCTGGAACAGCGCTACGAATTCGAGCTGCATGGCCGGACGGGCTTCGACCAGGTCGAGGTGGATGCCGGTGGCCGTGCCGTGCGTGTGCTCTCACGCATTCCGCCAGTCGCCGGAAACAACATGACGCTGACTATCGACGCCAAACTGCAGGCGGTGGCCGAGCAGGCCTTTGGAGAGCGGCGCGGCGCGCTGGTTGCGATCGAACCCTCGACGGGCGGCATCCTTGCCCTGGTTTCCATGCCCGGCTTCGACCCCAATCTGTTCATCGACGGCATCGACCCGCAAAGCTGGGATGAGCTCAACAACTCCCCCGACAAGCCCATGGTCAATCGCGCACTCAACGGTGCTTATCCGCCGGGCTCCACCTTCAAACCCTTCATGGCACTGGCCGCCCTCGAACTGGGTAAGCGCACCCCGAACCAGACCATCTCCGACCCCGGTTTCTTCAACTTCGGCGGCCACCAGTTCCGGGACGACAAGAAAGGCGGGCATGGCACGGTAGACATGTACAAATCCATCGTCGCCTCCTGCGATACCTACTACTACCAGCTGGCCAATGATCTTGGCATCGACAACATCGCCAGCTTCATGGCTCCTTTCGGCTTCGGCAGCAAGACGGGCATCGACATCGAAGGCGAGTCGGTCGGCGTCCTGCCTCCGCCCGCCTGGAAGAAAAAGAAAAGCAGGTGGATAAGAAGAACGCCGAGTTGGACACCATCCGCAAGCGCGTGGAGAAGCACGAAGAAGACGTAAAGCAAATGCAGCAAGAGCTGCGCGCCGCCAGCCAAAAGCAT
>CAZFPI010000076.1:933-7021 GCA_964521075.1 uncultured Sterolibacterium sp. | reverse complement strand
CGGCGTCCTGCCTTCGCCCGCCTGGAAGAAAAAGCGTTTTCGCAAGCCCGAGCAGCAGCGGTGGTACGCAGGGGAAACCATCAGCATCGGGATTGGCCAGGGCTACAACACCTATACACCGATCCAGCTCGCGCAGGCTGTAGCCACGCTGGCCAACAACGGCGTGATGTATCGGCCACACCTGGTCAAATACATCGCAGACACGAAATCCGGGGCGCACAAACCCATTGAGCCCTACCCGCTGCGCCGCATTCCCCTGCGCCAGGAAAACATCGACGAAATCAGGCGGGCCATGATCGGCGTCAATAAAGAAGGCACGGCGGCGCGTGCTTTCGCCGGAGCGGAATATGTCTCGGCTGGCAAAACGGGTACGGCCCAGGTCTTCAGCCTGAAGGGCGAAAAATATGTCGAACACAAGGTCAATGACCGGCTGCGTGACCATGCCCTGTTCATCGCCTTCGCCCCGGCGGACCAACCGAAAATCGCGCTGGCCGTGCTGGTGGAAAACGGCGGCTTTGGCGCGCAGGCTGCCGCCCCGATTGCCCGCCAGGTCTTCGACTACTTCCTGCTCGGCAAAGAACCCAGGGGACCCGCACCTACCGAGGGCGAAACCTCCGCCAACACCACCGCCACGTCTGCCGCAGACGCGGGGAATGAAGACAACCCCCGGGAGGACTGATGCAAACCCACCCCCGCGTGCTCTGGCAAAAACTCATCGAGCCCATCGACGGGCCACTGATGCTTTTTACCGCCCTCCTGCTGGCTTACGCACTGCTGGTGGTCAGCAGTGCCTCGCATGACCGGATCGGCGCGCAACTGATGAATATCAGTATCGCCCTGATCGTCATGCGGGTCGGGGCCGAATTCCCGCCGCAAAAACTCCTGCGCTTCGCCCTGCCCATGTTCCTCCTGGGCGTCTGTCTCCTGCTGGCAGTGGCCCTCGTGGGCGATATTTCAAAGGGAGCCCGTCGCTGGCTCAACCTCGGCTTCATACGTATCCAGCCTTCGGAACTGATGAAAATCGCCATGCCGCTCATGCTGGCCTGGTATTTTCAGAAACACGAAGCACAACTGCGGCTGCGGGATTACGGCATTGCCGCCCTGCTGCTGCTGATCCCTGTCGGCCTCATCGCGCGCCAGCCGGATCTTGGCACAGCCATCCTCGTCTTTGCCGCCGGTTTTTACGTCATCTTTTTCGCCGGGCTGCCCTGGTGGATCATCGGAGGCCTCATCGCCAGCGCACTCGCCTCCGCCCCACTCGTCTGGACGCACGTCCTGCACGATTACCAGCGTCACCGCATCATGACCCTGTTCGACCCCGAAGCAGACCCCCTGGGCAAAGGCTTTCACATCATTCAATCCACCATCGCCATCGGCTCCGGCGGCGTCTTTGGCAAAGGCTGGGGGCAAGGAACGCAGGCGCAGCTCGAATTCATCCCCGAGCGGCACACCGATTTCATCTTCGCTGTTCTGTCCGAAGAACTCGGCCTGATCGGCAACTCCATCCTCTTGCTGCTTTATATCCTGCTGATCGGCCGCTGCATGATGATTGCCGCCAATGCGCCAACCCTGTTTACCCGCCTGCTCGCCGGCAGCATCACCATGATTCTGTTCACCTATGCCTTCGTCAACATGGGCATGGTCAGCGGCATTCTGCCCGTCGTGGGCGTCCCCCTCCCGCTGGTCAGCTACGGCGGAACGGCTCTGGTGACGCTCTCTTTCGGCATTGGCATCATGATGAGCATTCAGAAACATCGGATGCTGGTGCAGAAATGAGCCCCCACCCCCCAGCCCCCTCCCGGGAGGGGGAGCCCGCAAGCGCGCTGCGCTCACCTGTTACGGGGCGCGTCTTGGAACCAGCCGTGCGGGTTGCGCCTTCGGCGCGGGCTGGGTTGGCTGTGTTTTTCGCGCTGGCTGCCTTGACGCTCGCAGCCTGCTCCAGCACGCCGCGCCGCACAGAAATCGAGCGTTCACCTATACCAGCGGCAAAGCAACCACTAACTTCTCCTGCATCCCCCGGCAAGCGTGGTGGCGGATATTACAAGGATGATGGCCCTGGCGAGAACATGCCCACGCCCGAGGAGCTGGCGGCGATTCCGGATGCCGTGCCGAAGGCCGAGCCGCTGCATCGTTTTGCCAACCGGCCCTATGTGGTGTTCAACCGGGAATACGTCCCCCTGAGCACGCCGGGAACCTACAAGGCGCAGGGCATCGGGAGCTGGTATGGGCGGAAATTTCATGGCCAGAAGACCTCGATCGGTGAAATTTACGACATGTTCGGCATGACGGCGGCGCACACGACCCTGCCCATCCCCAGCTATGCCCGCGTGACCAACCCGGCCAATGGCAAATCGGTCGTGGTGCGTGTGAACGACCGGGGGCCGTTCCATGCCGACCGGATCATCGATCTTTCCTACGCCGCTGCCTGGAAGCTGGGTTACATCGGCAGCGGCAGCGCACTCGTGGAAGTCGAAAGCCTCCCGCCGGGAACCGCCCTGCCGCCGCTGGCTGCCGCATCGGCTGACCCGATGGCTGATCTCATCCGCCGTACCGAACAAAAAGCCCCGCCGTCGCCACCCGCCAACGAAGCCCAGTTGCCCGAAACGAAAGAATCGCGCGGCATCTTCCTGCAGCTGGGAGCCTTTGGCAATCCGGATAATGCCGAGAACCTGAAAGCCCGTCTGGCCAGCGAACTGGCGGAAGGCGCGGGCAACGATCTGCCCGGCAAGCTGCTGGTGCAGGCCCGCGCCGGCATCTATCGCGTGCAGCTCGGCCCCTGGCCCGACCCGGCGTCGGCCCGGCAGGTGGCTAGCCGCCTGCGTGAGCTGCTCGACATCCAGCCCGTCGTCGTTCAACAGTGAGCCCGCCATGAGCAAACCGCTTTCCGGTGTCCGCATTCTCGATTTTTCCACCCTCCTGCCGGGGCCGCTGTGCACCCAGCATCTGGCCGATCTCGGCGCGGATGTGCTGAAGATCGAAAACTGCCACGGCGGTGACGCCGCCCGCGCCAACCCCGAGGGCGGCCTGTCCATGCTATTTCTGCTGGCCAACCGCAATAAACGCTCGCTGGCCGTCGACCTGCGTCAGCCTGAAGGCGTAGCCCTCGTCCACGCGCTGGTAAAGGAAGCCGATGTCCTCGTCGAAGGCTTTCGCCCCGGCGTGATGGCAAGGCTTTCCATGGATTACGCCACGCTCTCGACCCTCAACCCGAAGCTGGTCTACGTCTCGATCACCGGTTACGGCCAGACGGGGCCTTATGCGGCCAAGGGCGGGCACGACCTCAACTACCAAAGCCTTGCCGGAATACTGGAACAAAGCGGCACAGCAGAAGGCGCGCCCGCCCCCGGTAATTTCCAGATTGCCGATCTGGCCGGCGGCACACTCTCTGCCGCACTCGGGCTGATGGCCGCCCTGTTCGACGCCCAGCGCAGCGGCCACGGGCGGCATGTAGACGTTGCCATGACCGACTGTGCCCTCGCGCACCTCATCATGCCGCTCGCGGCGATTGAAAGCTACGGCGCGGGCCGCCCCCTGCCGCGTGGCGACGACTACACCAGCGGCCGCCTGCCCTGCTACGGCGTGTATGAAACCGCCGATGGCCGCCACCTCGCCCTCGGGGCTATCGAGCCGCATTTCTGGCAGAACTTCTGCACTGCCGCCGGCCACCCCGAACTGATCGCCCAGGGTTGGGCCATGGGCGAAGAAGGCCAGCAGGCCAAGCGCGACATCGCCGCCGTGGTCCGCCGCCGAACGCTGGCCGAATGGCAAAGCCTGCTCGAAGACATCGACGGCTGTGCCACACCCGTGCTGCGTCTGGACGAAGTGCTTGCTCACCCCAACACCCAGGCACGCGGCATGATCGTCCAAAGCCCCCACCCCGACGACCCCAGCCGCACGTATCGCCAATACGCCTTTCCGGTCAAGATGAGCGACTACGCCTTCACCATCGACCGCCCACCGCCGCAGCTAGGTGAGCACAACGAGGAAGTGCTCACCGCGCTGGGGCTGGATGCAGAACAAATCATCGGTTTACGCGTGAAGAGGGTGGTATGACCCGGGCTTTGACCTCCTGCAGCAGCAAGCCCCCCCCCAGCGTCTGGACAGCCCGGGGCATCAGGGTCCTGCATTCATGCATTTTGGGAAAGAAGCGTCTGAACGCTTACCCAACAAGCTACGATTGTGCTCGAATGCAAGACCTGTTACCTCGCAGCACACAACCCGTCCCGCACCTGATCGAGCAGCTTCGGTGGATTTGACGGGGATGGAGGTGTAATTGAATTCACGGGTGTATTGGAAACAGTGGGTTAGAATGAATTTTATTTTTTATACACCTTTTGCAGAAGAAGTCTACACCGGGAACGGTGTAGACTGAACGTTATGCAATCTGGAGAAATAAATCGTGGATCTAACTTTAATCGTTCATCTTATAGCGCTTGGTATCTGGATCGGAGTTGTCGGGGCAGAGTTCGCTATCGAATTCGATGGCATGAAAAGCGATGAAAATCTGATCAAAGCATCAAAAATGCATTACACGACTGATCTCTGGGTAGAGATTCCAGCATTTACAACTGTCCTTATTACAGGGCTCTTAATGCTCAACGAATCTCATCTTGAAAACGTTTTTTTATATAAAGTCATCTTCGCCTTGCTAGCTATATTTTTTAATATTATTTGTGTCTACGCAGTTTTTAAGCGCCGCAAATATGCATTAAAGTCAGATATTGAAGGCATGAAAACGACAGACAAAGCTATGGCTATTGGTGGCCTTATCGTGCCAACATTTTTAATCGCGTTTGGCTTAGCAATTTATATAGCTTGGTAAGCAACTATGCATAACAAGGCCATCAAAAATCGCGCGTTTCACGCGCTGGACTCGCAACAAGTTGCTCGCCTTTTATGGCGGCGTTAGGCAGCATCTTCGTTGTTCGTTCTTTCGTGTTTTGCCAGTAGCTCGGGTTTGGTGTGAGTGCAGGGCAAAGTAAATTCCGCTGCGTGGCAATTACCGTTATGGTCGTGCTGGCAATCGTCAATTTGGTTCGTTATCTTTTCGGTCAATTCTTGTGTGGTGTGTTCATTGCGCCGCACGTTGGTTCGGTACAAGCCGCTTGCGTTTTGTGCCGGTTAATTCGGTAGGCGGTTTCGGTTCAAGTTCAAACCCTTTGAGTCGGTAACATGCCTAACCAGACGTTGCAGTGGATGCCCTACACTCCGCAGCTTTTTGCGCAATTCGCTTCGCTCATTTTGTTGCGCAAAAACCTGCTCCGTTCCGGTCACCACTGAACTTGGCGTTATGGCCACAGAAAGAAAGTCCGTTGGTTTGGTTGTTCGCTGGTGCGAGTCTGAGTAAATTCAATTCTCGCGGTGTATGTTTTGAATTGAATGTAAAAGTTGTTTTCACGCATCACGGTAGAGATTTCGTCTCAAGTAGGCCTCTAGTGAAGCGTGGTGTTCGTTCCGGTTTGGGTCAGTGTGCTCGGTTCTGGTAGTCCCACGCCAAACTAGAGTAGAAAGTTTCGGGTGTGCCGGGGCTCTGGCTTTCCGGGCACGTAATCTCGCTTGGTGCTGGCGGGCAGTTCACAGCGTTCTGCCGCCATAACCAGGCGTTCAAGCGGACAATTTAAAGCGGGGCATTTGCTTCGCAAATTTTACGCCCCGCTTTAAACCACTGCGGCCTACGGCCTACGTTTTGCCGCTTAACTTGGCGTTAGCCGTCTCAATAACATCCCAGCAAATCAGAGGCATTGATGAATATAGATAAAGTCGATGATGGTTCAGAATCATTCGATGTGTCGGTGCGGAAAGGGAAAGCATCTGCCCCGCTGGTACTTTTTGCAGTTGGCGCAGGGGGAAACCCTGAGCGTCACGTTACGCTTCTGGATACACTGACCGAGTCAGGTTGCACGGTTATCGCGCCGCATTTCTCGCGACTTGCTTCGCCAAGGCCTACGGAGGCTGAATTGACGCTCAGGGCTAGAAGGTTGTGCCTTGCGCTTGATGTTTTCGGCCAGTCTGGCGCGACTGTATCTGGCGTGGGCCACTCAATAGGCGCAGCCATACTTATCGCGTTAACCGGAGGCCAAATGTGGCT
>CAZFPI010000076.1:0-863 GCA_964521075.1 uncultured Sterolibacterium sp. | reverse complement strand
GACCTAGTCAGCGTGTCAACATCTCAGCAGATGTGCGGTTAAGTCGTCTTGCTCTCCTCGCCCCACCAACCGGGTTTTTCCAAGCACCCAACGCACTCGATGCGGTGCGCCCTCCACTTCAGGTATGGGTCGGTTCTGCGGACAGCATCACGCCCCCTGCACAAAGCGAGTTGCTGACTCAGACAATTCGTGGTTGGCAAACTGTGGATCTCCGCGTCATTGACGGCGCGGGACATTTTTCCTTTATGGATCAATCGCCGCCCAATACCATTGAGCCCCTGCAAAACAAGCAAGCATTTCTTCGCGAGCATTCGAGTGAAATTTGCCGCTTCGTACACGGCTAACAATTCATTCAAGCCGACGCCGCTTTGCGGCGCGGCTTAATTCAGGCGTTGGGCATCAATACCACGCATCTTCACCACAGGAGCTTTGAGCAATGGCCATGATTAAATGCAGTAGCTGCGGCAATGAAATTTCACCGAAGGCAGCCACTTGCCCGAAGTGCGGACACCCCAATGAAAAGGCAAAACACTTGTCCGGCGGGCAAGTAATTGGCTACCTTGTTTTTGCAGGCGTACTACTCTGGTTCTTTGCAGGTGGTGGGCTGGACAAGCAAGCTGCTCACGAGATGCAAAAGATTGAAAACCAGGTCGCTGCTGATGCCGTAAATCAATACCAAATTGCCAAGCGCCAAGGCAATGCTATTCAGGTTTGCGTTCAGGCTGGCCTTGTGTCCGCTGCGTATCTTCAAGCCAAAGATGAGCCGAACTATCAGCAGTGGAAGAAAACGGAAAGCGAAGACTGTCGCCGTGCCGGTGTTCCCCATTGATGCCCAACCCATCATTCCACCGGACCTTGCGCAT
>CAZFPI010000075.1:0-13742 GCA_964521075.1 uncultured Sterolibacterium sp. | reverse complement strand
TGCCGTGCCCCGATCCGCTTTTGAAAAGTCTACGACACTATGAACCCTCAGGACGACAGCCTGACAGCACAGCGCGGTTCCGCGCTCAATGCCGACCCGCAGGAACTCAACAAATTTGCCGAGCTTGCCCATCGCTGGTGGGACCCCAATTCGGAATTCAAGCCCCTGCACGACATCAACCCCCTGCGTCTGGGCTGGATCGAGGCGAGCTGCGGCGGCCCGGGCAGCCTGGCGGGAAAACGGGTGCTCGATGTCGGCTGCGGCGGCGGCATTCTTTCGGAAAGCATGGCCGCCCGTGGGGCGGACGTAGTTGGCATCGATCTGGGTGAGCGGGCACTGGGTGTGGCCCGACTACATCTGTTGGAAACGGGGCAGCAGGTCGATTACCGGCTCGTGGCAGCGGAAACCCTGGCAGCAGAAGCGCCGGGCAGTTTCGATGTGGTGACCTGCATGGAAATGCTGGAGCATGTGCCCGATCCTGCCAGCACGGTGCGTGCCTGCGCCACCCTGGTCAAGCCGGGGGGGCAGGTCTTCATGTCGACCATCAACCGTAACCCGAAAGCCTATCTGCTGGCTGTCGTCGGGGCGGAATATCTGCTGAACCTTCTGCCCCGGGGAACCCACGACTACGCGCGTTTTTTGCGCCCGGCGGAACTCTCGCGCCTGTGCCGCCAGGCGGGGCTGGCCGTCGATGAGATTCTGGGCATGAGTTACAACCCCCTGAGCCGGGAATACCGCCTGGGGCCGGATAGCAGCGTCAATTATCTGTTGCGCTCGACTGCCCCGCTGGTGTCGCTGGCAGGGCAGGCGGCATGACGCTGGACGCGATTCTTTTCGACCTCGACGGCACGCTGGCCGATACCGCCCCCGATCTGGCTGCTGCCCTGAATGCCGTGCTGGTGGAACTGGGGAAAGAACCCTTGCCGCTGGCCACCTTGCGGCCCCACACCTCCAATGGCGCGCGTGGCCTGCTGGGGGCGGGGCTGGGCATTACGCCGGCGGATGCAGAATTCGGCGATCTCGTTCTTCGCTTCCTGCACCATTACGAAATCAATGTCTGCGCGCAATCGACCCTTTTCCCGGGGGTTCCTCACCTGCTGGATCATCTCGACGCGCAGCAGATCCCCTGGGGTGTCGTGACCAACAAACACCACCGGTTTACCGTACCCGTCCTCAAGGGGCTAGGCTTGCACGACCGTTGCGCCTGTATCGTCAGCGGCGATACCGCCGCCCGCCCCAAGCCCGATCCCGCGCCGATTCTCCTGGCTTGCGAGCAGGCCAGGGCAAGGCCAGAGCGTGTGTTCTACGTCGGGGATGACGAGCGCGACATTCTCGCAGGCCAGGCGGCCGGTGCTTATACCGTGGCGGTGTCCTGGGGCTATCTGGGGGTCGATGTACCGCTGGAAAAGTGGGGGGCGAACGCCATCATCCACGCACCCTCGCAACTTGTTGATCTGATCGCGCAACACCCATGACGAATCTTGCCGATCCGGCTGAGCCGGCGAAAATTTCGCGGCACATCTTGGGAGCCATCAGCCTGACTCATGCCATCAACGACATGATGCAGTCCGTATTGATGGCCCTGTACCCCTTGCTGCAAGGCCGGTTTCGGCTGAGCTTCGTCCAGATTGGCCTGATTACCCTGGTCTTTCAGTTTTCGGCTTCCCTGCTGCAACCTGTCGTCGGCCACCTCACCGACAGCAAGCCCCGGCCTTATTCACTGCCGCTGGGCATGGGCTCGACCATGCTGGGCCTGATCCTGCTGGCATTGGCCCGGGATTACACCATGGTGCTGGTTTCCGCCGCGCTGGTGGGCGTGGGTTCCTCCATTTTTCACCCCGAGGCTTCGCGCATCGCCCGTCTGGCTTCGGCAGGGAAGCATGGCCTCGCGCAGTCGATTTTCCAGATGGGCGGAACCGTGGGGACCTCGGTGGGCCCCTTGCTTGCGGCTGTGCTTATCCTGCCGCTGGGGCAGATCAGCGTACTGGCCGTTTCCCTGATTGCCCTGGTCGGGATCGCCATCCTGTGGCGTGTCAGCCGCTGGTATCTCGTCCACATAAGCACCCCCGTAGGACGTGCCGCACTGGCCCCGCATGACAACGGCCTTTCGCCGCAGCGGGTGCGTCTGACACTCTTTTTGCTTGTCCTGCTGCTGTTTTCCAAGTTTGCCTATGTCGCCAGCCTCAGCAGCTATTTCACCTTCTACCTGATGGACCGTTTTTCTTTGTCGGCCCAGTCCGCGCAGTATTGCCTGTTCGTCTTCCTGCTGGGCACGGCCATCGGGACGCTGATCGGCGGCCCTCTCGGTGACAGGGTTGGACGCCAGCGCATCATTCTCGTCTCCATCCTGGGCTCAGCCCCGGCTACCTTGCTGCTGCCACATGTCGGGCTCACGGCCACCGTCATTCTGGTTTTCTTCATCGGCATGATCCTCGCTTCGGCCTTTCCCGCCATCGTGGTGTATGGACAGGAGCTGATGCCGGGCAAGACAGGAACTATTTCCGGCCTGTTCTTTGGTCTGGCGTTCGGCTTTGGTGGCCTGGGGGCCGCCGCCATCGGAACGCTGGCTGACATTTCCAGCATCGAACGGGTCTATGAACTTTGTGCCTGGTTGCCGCTTCTGGGGCTGGTCGCACTGGGGCTGCCGGACATGCGCCGCCGACAGTCTGCTTGACTGGCGGCCCGGCATGAGTTTTCTGCCAGCAATTCTGGCCATCCTGCTGGTAGTGGCGGGTATCGCAGGCACGGTGTTTCCGCTCCTGCCCGGCCCGCCGCTGGTGCTGGCTGGTTTGTGGCTGCTGGCCTGGCAGGACGCCTACATCCGGGTGGGCCTGCTGACGCTGGGGGTGTTGTCCGTGCTGGTGCTTCTGGCCACCCTGGTCGACCATTTCGCCGCCGTGCTGGGTGTCAGGCGGGCTGGAGCCAGCCGCCAGGCCGTGATCGGCGCGTTTCTCGGTGGTCTGGCCGGTATTTTCGGTGGCCTGCCCGGCGTGATTCTCGGGCCGGCGTTTGGTGCGTTACTGGGAGAATGGCTGGCCGGGCGCGGTCACGCCCAGGCAGCGCGCGCGGGGTTGGCGGCGGGCTTGTCCTTCGTTTTTGCGACGGTCTTCAAACTCACCCTGGTTTTTGCCATGCTGGGCATTTTTGCCTTGTCCTGGTTTAGTTAGAGAGGAATTTCGTGGCACTCAAGGCAACCATTTTCAAAGCGGACCTGCAAGTGTCCGACATGGATCGGCACTACTACCAGGAGCATTCTCTTGTTATTGCGCGGCATCCTTCCGAAACCGACGAGCGCATGATGGTGCGCCTGCTGGCCTTTGCCCTGTATGCGGATGAAGCCCTGGAGTTTGGCAAGGGGATAAGCGACGAGGACGAGCCTGGTCTTTGGCGCAAGGATTTGACCGGGGCGGTGCAGTGCTGGATCGAGGTGGGGCTGCCTGACGAAAAACGGGTGAAAAAGGCTTGTCACCGGGCAGCACAGGTCATCGTGCTGACTTATGGCGGCCGTGCGGCGGAAATCTGGCGGCAGCAAAATGCCAACGCACTGGCGCGTCATGGCAATCTAACGATCCTGAATCTGCCCGAAACCGCCAGCGGGCCGCTGGCAGCACTCAGCCAGCGCACCATGCGCCTGCAATGTCTGGTTCAGGATGGCCAGGTCTGGTTGAGCGACGAGCAAAACCGGGTGGAGGTTACGCCAGAACGCTGGCAGGGGTAGTTGGAGATCGTTCCTGCTCCGATCGGGGCCGGTTTCTAGGGAGACGCTGATTAAATCAGATCCGTTCGGGCTGAGCCTGTCGAAGCCCTTGTTTGTAAAGGTAGTGCCCTTCGACAAGCTCAGGGCGAACGGAATAAATCAGTGTTTCCCTAGGGTGACGATTCGCCCCTACGAAACAAACATCGGTGCGATGGCCCGCTTTGTTCTGCGGGTTCTGCGGGTTCTGCCTGTTCCCCCTGCCTCGTGAGCTTTTACCCCTTGCTGCCGAACTGATGTCGTTGTCCGGCACTGCGGCGTTGCTGGTTGTCGTTGCCACGCGGCGGGGTTTCGCGGGTGTAGTTCGTTTGGCCGGTTGTGCGGTTGTGGGTCTTGCCCGCGCCGGCGGATTTGCCGTAAGGCTTGTTTTCGCCAAATTTACGCCCGCCAGTACCCGGTGCGCCGCCTGGTTTTCCCGAATTCCAGTGGCTCTTGCGCGGTTTGTCGAAACTGGGGGCACGCTTGGGTTCGTGGCCCGGGACGGTTTCAACGGGAATGCTCTGGCTCGTGAAACGCTCGATGTTGCGAACCGTGAAACGTTCGCCGTGATTCACCAGCGAGATGGCCTGGCCATTGCGCCCGGCGCGGCCAGTGCGGCCGATGCGATGGACGTAATCTTCGGGGTTCTTGGGGAGATCGTAATTGACGACGTGGGTGATGGCGGGGACGTCAATGCCTCGGGCGGCGACATCGGTGGCGACCAGCACACGCACCTGGCCGCTGCGAACGGCGCGCAGGGTGCGGTTGCGCGCACCTTGCTGCATGTCGCCATGCAAGGCGGCGGCGGCGAAACCAGCCAGGCTCAGGCGATCGGCAACCAGGTCGGCGTCACGCTTGGTGGCGGTGAATACCACGCATTGATCGACAGTCGTATCGCGCAGCAGGTGGTCGAGCAGGCGATCCTTGTGGGCCAGGTCGTCGACGAAATGCAGGCGTTGCGTGATGTTTTCATGTTTCGAGGTGGCACCGGCTACACGGATGACTTCCGCGTCGCGCGTGATGCGGTTGGCCATTTGCCCAACGACGCCGTCGAGTGTGGCAGAGAACAGAAGCGTCTGGCGTGAGGCCGGGGTGGCAGAGACGATGCGCTCGATGTCGTCGATGAAGCCCATGTCGAGCATGCGGTCGGCTTCGTCGAGGACGAGCATTTCGATCTGGGAAAGGTCGATCTTGCCGGATTCGATGTGGTCGATCAGGCGGCCCGGCGTGGCCACGAGAATCTGGGGGTTGCGCGAGAGCAGTTGCATCTGCTTGACATAGGGCATGCCGCCGAGGATGGAGACGGCACGGATGAAGTGCAGATGCGCGCCGTATTTTTCAGTGGCGTTGGTGACCTGGATCGCCAGTTCGCGCGTCGGGGCCAGTACCAGTACCTTGGGTTGCGCGGGCTGGAAACGGGCGTGTTGCCCGCGCGCCTGGGCCGACTGGCGCAGCTGGTTCGGTGTCTTGCTGCCGGGGGCGGGCTTGGGGGTATTGGCCAGGCGATGAATGGCCGGGAGCATGAAGGCGGCGGTCTTGCCCGAACCGGTTTGCGAGGAAACCATCAGGTCGCGCCCGGCGAGCACGGCGGGAATGGCCTGCTGCTGGACGACGGTCGCTTCGGTGTAACCGGCGTCGGTGAGTGCCTTGAGAACGGCGGGGTGAAGATTGAGGTCGGAGAATTGCATGAGATTCTTTCGTTAAAGTCGGCGGAAATTTCCGCATGGACATGGCCAAAGCCATGCCAGCGCGGGGGATGCCGCGTGGGCCAGGGGGGCTACGCCAACCGACGAAAAAATCTTGAGAAAGAGATGTTTTCCACGGCACAACGTGCATGAAAAATGCACAAAAGCTTTGCGCCGGGAGGGTGTCTGTTGATGAAACGTGGAGTGACACCAGAAAGGCGGGAAGGCTTTATCGCTGCTGCTTTTGGTCTGCGAAGCGCGTCTGCCGTCAGGATGAATGTGGTTCCGTCAGGCAGGCGCGAATTCTACGCGGGCCGGGGCGGCATTTCCGGCTCTTTTGGCCTCATTCGAGGACAGAATGAGGCCTTCTCAGGGTCAGGCTGTGGTGGCGCGGCTCATGCGCTTGCGCTCGTTTTCCGTGAGGTAGCGTTTGCGAAGACGGATCGACTTGGGCGTGATTTCGACCAACTCGTCGTCGGCGATGAACTCGACGGCAGATTCGAGCGTGAGCTGGATGGGCGGAACCAGGCGCACGGCTTCATCCGTGCCTGATGCGCGGATGTTGGTGAGCTGCTTGCCTTTGATCGGGTTGACGACGAGATCGTTGTCGCGGCTGTGGATGCCGATGATGAGTCCTTCATAAACCGGGTCGCCGTGGGAGGAGAACATGCGGCCGCGATCCTGCAGCTTCCAGAGGGCGTAAGCCACCGCCGTGCCGTTTTCTTGTGAGATCAGCACACCATTACGGCGTTCGGCCATGTCACCGGCCATCGGGGCGTAGTCGTCAAAAATGTGGCTGGCCATGCCTGTGCCGCGTGTCAGCGTCAGGAATTCGCCCTGGAAGCCGATCAGGCCGCGTGCCGGGATGCGGTATTCGATGCGAACCCGGCCTTTGCCGTCGGGCTGCATGTCCTGGAGTTCGCCGCGACGTCGGCCCAGTTCTTCCATGACTGCGCCCTGGTGGTTTTCTTCGACGTCGATGGTGAGCAGTTCGTAGGGTTCATGCTTGACGCCGTCTACGTCCTTGAAGATCACGCGCGGGCGAGAGACGGCCAGTTCGTAGCCTTCGCGGCGCATATTTTCAAGGAGGATGGTCAGGTGCAGCTCGCCCCGGCCGGAAACCAGGAAGACGTCGGCGTCGTCGGTGTCTTCGACACGCAGGGCGACGTTGGCGAGCAGTTCCTTGTGCAGGCGTTCGCGGATCTGGCGGCTTGTGACGAACTTGCCTTCCTTGCCGGCAAAAGGCGAGGTGTTGACCTGGAAGTTCATGGTGAGCGTCGGTTCGTCGACCTTGAGCGGCGGCAGCGGCATGAGCTTGTCCGGCTCGCAGAGCGTGACACCGATGCCGACTTGTTCAACGCCGGTGATCAGCACGATGTCGCCTGCTTCGGCTTGTTGTGTCTGTTCGCGTTCGAGCCCCTTGAAGACCAGGATCTGGTTGATTTTGGCCTTGCCGCGCGATTCGTCGCCGTACATGACGGCGATTTCCTGGGCTGTTTTCAGGCGGCCCTGGGTGATGCGGCCAATGCCGATGCGGCCCACATAACTGGAATAGTCGAGCGAGCAGATTTGTAGTTGCAACGGGGCTTCGGCATCGACTTTGGGTTGTGGGACGTGCTTGAGAATGGCGTCGAACAGCGGGCGCATGTCGGTGCCGGGTTTGGCTGCGTCGAGCATGGCGAAGCCATTCAGGGCCGAGGCGTAGACCACCGGGAAGTCGAGCTGCTCTTCGTTGGCACCGAGTTTGTCGAAGAGATCGAAGGTGTGGTTGATGACCCAGTCGGGGCGCGCACCGGGGCGGTCGATCTTGTTGATGACGACGATGGGCTTGAGGCCCAGGGCCAGTGCCTTGCGCGTGACGAAGCGGGTTTGCGGCATCGGGCCTTCGACGGCGTCGACCAGCAGCAGACAGCTGTCGACCATGGAAAGCACCCGTTCGACCTCGCCGCCGAAGTCGGCATGGCCCGGGGTGTCGACGATGTTGATGTGTGTGCCTTCGTATTCGATCGCGCAGTTCTTGGCAAGAATCGTGATGCCACGTTCTTTTTCGATGTCGTTTGAGTCCATGACCCGCTCGGAAACTTGCTGATGAGCGGCGAAAGTGCCGGATTGACGCAGGAGTTGGTCAACGAGGGTGGTCTTGCCGTGGTCGACGTGGGCGATGATGGCGATATTGCGAATGGCGCGGGACATGATGGGCTAGGCAGAGGGAAAACCGGCAATTTTAGCATGGGCATCAATCTGCCCTGAAGGATGGGCTGAAAAGTGTGCCGGATTTCTCTGATATTGCTTGTCGGGATCGATACTAAAGTTCTATATTCGGATCGTCTGCCTGTTATTTCTGGTCATTGACTCTTATGAAAATCCTGCTGGTTGAAGATGTGCGCTCCATCGCCGCGCTGATGAATTTTCGTCTTGCCCAGTTGGGGCATGAGGTGGTTCATGCGCCGGATGGTGCAGCGGCACTGGAGGCTTTCAAGGCTCATGCACCGGATCTGGTGCTGATGGATATCGAAATGCCGGTCATGAACGGTTTTGAGGCGACGACGCGAATCCGGGCCGAGGAGGCGCGCCGCAAATGGGCCTGGACGCCCATCATTTTTCTGACGGTGTCGGATACCGCAACCAACCTGCTGACAGCCATCGAGGCTGGTGGGGATGATTTTCTGGCCAAGACGGTTCCGGAAGAAGTGCTCTACGCCAAGATCAAGGCCATGTCGCGTATCGCGCAGTTGCGTAGCGCGCTTTGCAGCGCCAATGCCCGGCTTGAGGAACTGGCGACGCGCGATCCGCTGACCGGGGTTTATAACCGGCGGCACATGGATATGCGGGTTGACCAGCTATGGGATCTCGCGCGTGTTGGCCAGCAGGCTCAGGGCGTGGCCGTGCTGATGATCGATGTCGATAACTTCAAGAGGTACAACGATATGTATGGCCATCAGGCAGGCGATAACTGCCTGATTCGTGTGGCTGATGCCATCAGCAGTGCGGTGGCTTGTGCCAACCGGGATGCGGGCGGCAAGGATGCCTTCGTGGCGCGTTACGGGGGCGAGGAATTTGTGGTCGTTATTCCCCAGGTGTCAGATGAAGAAATGCGGCACTATGCCGATGCCCTGCTTGAGGCCGTGCGTGTCTTGCAGATCGGGCACGAGGGAAATACCGGGCATGGCATCGTGACTTTCTCGATCGGTGGCAAGCGGGTTGATCCGGCAGCCGATGCCATCGTCGATGCCTTTCGCGGCGCGGATGCGGCACTTTATGTATCCAAGGAACAGGGACGGAATCGCGCGACGTTTTCGTAAGCGGAGGGGGTTAGTGCAAATTTAACACCTGCCGTGCATTGGCTGTCGTGACGGCGGCTATTTCTTCGATGGACGACTGGCGCAAGCCTGCCAGCACCGCAGCAATGGCAGGGAGCTGTTCCGGCGTGTTGCGCCCGCGGGTGATCCAGGCGGGGGGGATGTCGGGCGCATCGGTTTCGAGGACGATGGCCTCCGGCGGCAGGGTGGCCGCCAGTTCCCGAAGGCGCCGGGCACGGGGGTGGGTCATCGCACCGCCAAAGCCCAGCTTGAAGCCTCGCTTGATGAATTCGTCGGCCTGCTGGCGGCTGCCGTTGAAGGCATGAGCGATGCCGCCGCGAACCGGGTGGTCGCGCAGGTGCTTGAGGATGGGGTCGATGGCGCGGCGAACGTGCAGGAGGACGGGGAGATCGAATTCCTGGGCCAGCTTCAGTTGTTCGACGAAGTAGTATTCCTGCAAGGCACGATCGTAGGGTTCGACGAAAAAATCCAGACCAGTTTCGCCGATGGCGACGGCAGGTTTTTTGCCCGGGCGGTTGTCGTGCAGCGTGTCGTGCAGGGCAGCGAGGTCTGCCTCATGTGCTCGTCCAGCGTAGAGGGGGTGGATGCCGTAGGCAGGATGACAGCCTTCGTAGCTGCGGCAGACGGAGGCGACTGCGCCGAAATTGGCGCGTTCGATGGCGGGGATGACTAGGGCCGTGACGCCAGCCTGCTGTGCGCGGATGATGACGTCGTCGCGGTCTTCATCGAACTCGGCGGCGTCGAGATGACAGTGGGTGTCGATGAACACGCGGCTTACTCAGCGTTTCGTTTCTTTAGCTGATTTCCTCGATCCAGGCCATCTGGATGGCTTCGAGGATTTTTTCGCCACAGGTTTTTGCATCTCCCGTGAAGCCGGGCAGGGCGATCGTCCAGTTCATCAGGTCGACGAAATTGATTTTCTTCGGGTCGATGTCAGGGTGCCGCTCGGCCAGTTCGATGGCGATGTCGAGGGTGTCTGTCCATTTCATTTTTTCTTCCCTTCACTGACCATGTTGATGGTGTATCGCGGAATATCGACGACGAGTGGCGCATCGCCCACGATGGCCTGACAGGACAGGCGCGACTGGGGTTCCAGCCCCCAGGCTTTGTCGAGGAGGTCTTCTTCGTCTTCTTCGGCGGCTTCCAGGGTGTTGAATCCTTCGCGGATGACGACGTGGCAGGTCGTGCAGGCGCAGGATTGTTCGCAGGCGTGCTCGATGAAAATGTCGTTTTCGAGCAGCGAGGTGCAGATGCTCTTGCCGGGTTCGGCTTCGATGACGGCTCCGTCAGGGCAGAGTTCGACATGGGGGAGGACGACGATACGGGTCATGGTTTTCTCGATCAGAGTTCGGCGACATTGCGCCCGGACAAGGCGCGCTGGACGCTGCGGTTCATGCGGCGGGCGGCGAATTCGGCGGTGGCCTGGCCGACGAGTTTCATGGCGTCGTCGATGGTGCGGCGGTCATCACCGATCAGGACGGACTGCAGGCGGGAGATGCTGCTGTCGATATGGGCGCGTTCGAGCAGAGAGAGCAGATCGGCATCTTCGGCCAGCGCGCTCCGGGTGGCTTCGAGCAGGCGTTGCGCCTCGACCTGGGCTTCCCGCAGGGCGCGGCGATAGGCGTCGTCAGTGGCGTGGTTGTAGCTGTCCTTGAGCATGGAGGTGATTTCGTCGTCGCTCAGACCGTAGGAGGGTTTGACGGTGATGTTGGCTTCGTGCCCGGTGGTTTGCTCCCTTGCGGTGACGGAGAGCAGGCCGTCGGCATCGACCTGGAAGGTGACGCGGATGCGGGCCGCGCCAGCCGCCATGGGCGGGATGCCGCGCAGCTCGAAACGTGCGAGCGAGCGGCAGTCGGAAACGAGGTCGCGTTCGCCCTGGACGACGTGAATGGCCATGGCGGTCTGGCCGTCTTTGAAGGTGGTGAATTCCTGGGCGCGGGCGATGGGCAGGGTTGAATTGCGCGGGATGATTTTTTCGGCCAGCCCGCCCATCATTTCGATGCCCAGCGAGAGGGGGATGACGTCGAGCAGCAGCCAGTCGTCGCCCGCTGCGCGGTTGCCCGCGAGGAGGTTGGCCTGTATGGCAGCACCCAGGGCTACGACCTTGTCCGGATCGAGATTGTTGAGCGGGTCCTGACCGAAGAATTCGCCGACGGCGCGTTGAACTTGCGGCATGCGGGTCGAGCCGCCGACCATGACGACGCCTTTGACGTCTTCTGGCGACAGGCTGGCATCACGCAGGGCCTTGCGGGTGGCGGAAAGGGTTTTCTGGACGAGATTACGGCTGATGTCGGTGAAAATTTCGGTGGTCAGAGTGAGGTCGACTTCTTCGTTGCTTTCGAGGCGGACACGAATGCGTGCCTCGCCGTGGGCCGTGAGGTATTCCTTGGCTTCGCGCGCGCTGATCTGCAGCAGGCGGGCGTCAGCGGGCGAGAGCGGGGAGAGTTGCGCGGTTTCGATGATCCAGCAGAAGATGCGCTGGTCGAAGTCGTCGCCCCCCAGGGCGGAATCCCCCCCCGTTGCCAGTACTTCAAAGATGCCGCGCGAGAGCTTGAGGATGGAGATGTCGAATGTGCCGCCGCCCAGGTCGTAAATGGCGTAGATGCCCTCGGCAGCGTTGTCCAGACCATAGGCGATGGCGGCTGCGGTGGGCTCGTTGAGCAGGCGCAGGACGTTGATGCCCGCAAGCCTGGCCGCGTCCTTGGTGGCCTGACGCTGGGGGTCGTCGAAATAGGCCGGCACGGTGATGACCGCTCCGGCGAGTGCGCCGCCTAGCGCGGCTTCGGCCCGGCTGCGGACGGCTTTGAGTATCTCTGCCGAGACTTCGACGGGGGAGCGTACACCGGCGACGGTACGCAACTTGAGCATGCCGGCCGCTTCTTCGACGAAGTCGTAGGGCATGTTTTCGGCATGGGCGATATCCTTGAGCCCGCGTCCCATGAAGCGTTTGATGGAAGCCAGGGTGTTTCTGGGGTCGGTGGCCAGTCTGGCCTGGGCAGTGTGGCCGGTTTCCACCGAGCCATCGGGCAGGTAGCGCACGACAGACGGGAGCAGGGTCCGGCCCTGCAGATCGCTGAGGGCGACGGCCATGCCGCTGCGTACCGTTGCCACGAGGGTGTTGGTCGTGCCCAGGTCGATGCCTGCGGCAAGGCGGTGTTCGTGCGGGGCGGTGGCTGCGCCGGGTTCTGCCAGCTGGAGTAGGGCCATCTTTGTTTTCTTTTCAGTAAGCGTCGGTGCGTTTTTCAGGCTTCCAGCCCGGCCAGGGCTTCATCCACTTCTTTGAGCAGTTTTTCCTGGAACATCAGCTGGCGTGTCTGGCCGGCGGCCGCCACGGCGTTGCCGGCATCGAGGAGCTTTTCAAGTTCCTCGTATTGCGATTTCATTTCCTTCCGGATGCGGCGATGCAAGGTTTCGAGCTCGCTTTCATCGCCGGCAGAGCCCGCTTCTGCGACGGCTTCGCGCCATTCCATCTGCTGGACGAGAAAATCGGTGGGCATGGCCCGTTCGAGATGGACATCCACACCCAGGAGTTTCAGGAGGTATTCCGCGCGGGGCAGGGGTTTTTTGAGGGTTTGGTAGGCTTCATTCACCCGCGTCGACCACTGCATGGCCAGGCGTTTTTCCGTGTCGCCCAGATGGGCGTGACGGTCGGGGTGAACCTGTGCCTGCATTTCGCGGTAACGCTGGTCGAGCTCGGCTGCGTCGATGCTGAATCGGCGAGGAAGCCGGAAGAGCGTGAAATGATCCTGCTGGAAGTCCATGAAAGTGGATGCCGGGTTTGTCAGACGTTGAAGCTTTCGCCGCAGCCGCATTCGTCCTTGACGTTGGGGTTGTTGAACTTGAAGCCTTCGTTGAGTCCTTCACGCACGTAGTCCAGCTCTGTGCCGTCGATGTAGGGCAGACTCTTGGGGTCGACCATGATTTTGACGCCATGGCTTTCAAAGACGGTGTCTTCCGGGTTCAGGGTGTCTACGAATTCGAGTTTGTAGGCCATGCCCGAGCAGCCGGAGGTGTGGACGCCGAAGCGGATGCCGACACCCTTGCCACGTTTGGCGATGAAGTTGGTGACGTGGCGGGCGGCTTTTTCAGTCAGGGTGATCTGGGTCATGTCACTCTCCGTGTTTTTTCTTGTAATCGGCCACGGCGGCCTTGATGGCATCTTCGGCGAGGATGGAGCAGTGGATCTTGACGGGGGGCAGGGCGAGTTCTTCCGCGATCTGGGTGTTTTTGATGTCCAGGGCCTGGTCGAGTGTTTTTCCCTTGACCCATTCCGTCACGAGCGAAGATGAGGCAATCGCCGAGCCGCAGCCGTAAGTCTTGAATTTGGCATCTTCGATGACACCATCCTTGCTGACACGGATTTGAAGTTTCATGACGTCGCCGCAGGCCGGCGCGCCGACCATTCCTGTGCCGACGTCGTCGGCTTCCTTGCCGAAGGAGCCGACATTGCGTGGATTCTCGTAGTGATCGAGTACTTTTTCACTGTAAGCCATGGTTTTTACTCCTCACTCAGATTCAATGGGCCGCCCACTGGACGGTGTTCAGATCAATGCCCTCCTGATGCATTTCCCAAAGCGGCGAGAGTTCGCGCAGCTTGGCGATCTTGGCATGCAGGAGTTTTACGGTGTAGTCGATTTCTTCTTCTGTCGTGAAGCGTCCCAGGCTGAAGCGGATCGAGCTGTGCGCCAGTTCGTCGTTGCGGCCCAGCGCGCGCAGAACGTAGGAAGGCTCCAGGCTGGCGGAGGTGCAGGCCGAGCCGGAGGAAACGGCAATGTCCTGGATCGCCATGATCATGGATTCGCCTTCGACGTAGTTGAAGCTGATGTTGAGATTGTGGGGAACGCGGTGGGTCATGTCCCCATTGACATAAGTTTCTTCGATTTCCTTCAGGCCCTTGAGCAGTTTGTCGCGCAGTGCGGTGATGCGGGCCAGTTCGCTATCCATTTCTTCGCGGGCCAGGCGGAAGGCTTCGCCCATGCCGACGATCTGATGCGTGGCCAGCGT
>CAZFPI010000074.1:0-13826 GCA_964521075.1 uncultured Sterolibacterium sp. | reverse complement strand
GTAGATGCCGTAGGCCTCGCGGTAGTTGACGGTGATCCAGTAGGCGTAGAGTTTGGCGACGGCGTAGGGGCTGCGCGGGTAGAACGGCGTGGTTTCCTTTTGCGGCACTTCCTGCACCAGACCGTAGAGCTCGGAGGTGCTGGCCTGGTAGTAGCGGGTTTTCTTTTCCAGGCCGAGGATGCGGATGGCTTCGAGGATGCGAAGCGCCCCCAGGGCATCGGAGTTGGCGGTGTATTCGGGTTCTTCGAAGCTCACGGCGACGTGGCTTTGTGCGGCGAGGTTGTCGATTTCGTCGGGCTGCGTCTGCTGGATGATGCGGATCAGGCTGGAGCTGTCCGTTAGATCGCCATGGTGCAGGATCAGGCGCGGGTTGGGTTCGTGCGGGTCCTGGTAGAGATGGTCGATGCGGTCGGTGTTAAACAGGGAGGTGCGGCGTTTGATGCCGTGGACGGTGTAGCCTTTGTTCAGCAGGAATTCGGCCAGATAGGCGCCGTCCTGGCCGGTGATGCCGGTGATGAGTGCAATTTTGCTCATGGGAAATTCCTTTCAGATCAAGCGTAATGCTTGAGGAAGTCGGCGTAGGCTTCGGCCAGCCCCGCTTCCAGCGGAGTCCTGGCTTGCCAGCCGAGTTTTTTCATGCGGGAGACGTCGAGCAGTTTGCGTGGCGTGCCGTCGGGCTTGGAGACATCAAAGCGCAGCTCGCCTGTGAAGCCCACGGTTTTGGCAACGATTTCGGCCATTTCGCGGATGGTGTGGTCCGTGCCGCAGCCGATGTTGACGAGCGGCGGGCCGTCCAGTGTCAATAACCCGGCTTGCTGTGTTTCGGACAGCTGCATGAGGTGCAGACAGGCATCGGCCATGTCATTGCTGGAGAGGAACTCGCGCAGCGGCGTGCCCGTGCCCCAGATGACGACTTCTTTGTCGCCCCGCGTTTTGGCTTCGTGCATCTTGCGGATGAGGGCGGGCAGAACGTGGGAATTGGCCAGATCGTAGTTGTCGCCCGGGCCGTAAAGGTTGGTGGGCATGCAGGCCAGGTATTTCGTGCCGTACTGGCGGTTGTAGCTTCTGCACATTTCGATACCGGCAATCTTGGCCAGGGCATAGGGCTGGTTGGTGGCTTCGAGCGGGCCGGTGAGAAGGTAGTCTTCCTTGATGGGTTGCGGGCAGTTGCGCGGGTAGATGCAGGAGGAGCCGAGGAAGAGCAGACGCTGGACACCGACCCGCCAGGCTTCGTGGATGACGTTGGTCTGGACGGCCAGATTGCTGTGAATGAATTCGGCGGGATAGCTGTTGTTGGCATGGATGCCGCCGACCTTGGCGGCAGCAAGAAAGATGTAGTCGGGCCGTTCGGTTTCCATGAAGGCGCGAACCGGGGTTTGTTCCATCAGGTCGAGCTCGGCATGGGTGCGAAGCAGGAGGTTATCGTAGCCTTGGGCTTGCAGGGCGCGGACAATGGCGGAACCGACCAGGCCACGGTGGCCGGCGACATAGATTTTGGCGTGTTTTTCCATCGTGTCTCGTCCTGAAAATGGGCTTATTCGGGGGTGCTGACGGCCGCAGTCTGCTGGCTGGAGAGCCAGGCATCGCGTGTGTTACGGGCCTTGTCGAACAGGGCTTCGAGGCCGGGGCCATCGGCACTGGCAAGCAGGACGCGGGTACGCATCAGTTCGGCCTGGTAGGCGTCGAGCTCACGAATCAGGGCGGCGCGGTTGGCCAGGCAGATGTCGCGCCACATTTCCGGGTGGCTGCTGGCAATGCGGGTGAAATCGCGAAAGCCGCCTGCGGCAAAGTCGAAAAGCTGGGGAGCATTCTCGCGCCCGGCAAATTCGTGAACGAGGGCGTAGGCCAGCAGATGAGGCAGGTGGCTGACGGCGGCGAAGATGGCGTCGTGTGTGGGGGCCGTCAATTCGCTGACGAGGGCACCACAGGCCAGCCAGGCTGCGCGTACACGGGCGACGTCGGCGGGGGCGTTCTCGGGCAGCGGGGTTAGTACAACCCGGCGGTTGCGATAGAGCTCGGCCTGGGCGGCGGCGGCTCCGCTTTTTTCCGCACCGGCGATGGGGTGGCCGGGGATGAACTGGCGGATTTTGTCGCCGAGGGCGGCGCGGGCGGCGGCGATCACGTCTTGTTTGGTGCTGCCCGCATCGGAGATGACGGTCTGCGGTTCCAGGAAGGGGGAAATCTGGCGCAAGACGGCTTCGGTGTGGCCCACCGGCATGGCCAGCATGACGAGATCGGCTCCACGCAGCGCGTCGGCGGCGTCCGTGGTGGCGCGGTCGATGACTCCGAGTCGTTGTGCGGTTTCGAGTGAGGCGGCGGTGCGCCCCATGCCCACGATCTCACTGACGGCATTGGCCTGCTTCAGGGCCAGTGCGAAGGAGCCACCGATCAGGCCGACGCCGCAGATGACGATTTTGTTGGGTGGGAGCATGGTTTGCTGGCGGGGTGAAAACGTTGTTACTGAGGCAAACTGGCCGGCGTTGCGTGGGTTAGCGAAGACAGCAGTCCTTGCAGGGGGGCCTTGGATGCGTGAATGAAGCCGCGTCGGGGTTGTTCCAGATCGATGGTGACGGTGAAGACCATGGCGACCATGGCGGCGTAGATCATGATGCGTAGCCAGGTGGCGAAACGTTTTCCGGCCGGGCAGCCTCCCGCCCGCCCCATGTTGAAGGTGGTGAAGATGCCAAAGATGACCAGCACCATGACGATACTGCCGGGGACCTGGTTGCGGTTGCCGTAATAGCGGTTGTCATGCGCCTGGGTCAGGCCGTTGAATCCATTCATCAGCGGGGTGTGCAGGGTGGGTGTGTTCTTTTCGTGGATGGCTTGCTGGACGAGCTGGCGCAGACGTTCCTGGCTGTGCAGGGTACGTTCGGTTTCAAGGGGCATGGCCGGGTCGTCGATTCGCATGTCGCTGGTCTTGAGGCGCTGCTGGACGTAGAACACCAGTTCTTTACGCAGCGGGTCGCTGATGCCAGCGTCGAACATGGAAGCCGTGGTGGCAAAATCACCAATGGCGAGGGCCTCCGTCAGGAGTAGTTCCTTGCGGGTCTCATAGCGGTTGGCAGCACCGGAAAAGCAAAAGGCCAGCAGCAGGCCGAACAGCGCCAGGGCGGCGTCCTCGATGCGTGAGGATTCTTCACGATGGCCGTGGTCGACGAAACGCAGAACCGTCAGCCCCAGCCCCCAGCCGAGGAGCATCAGGCAGAAAAATACCAGGCCGGAGAACCAGGAATCGAGTTGCAGGAACAGGTCCATCAGGGAATCCATGAAAGGTCAGGTCAGTGGAATTTATGGGGCAAGGGCGTGTTCCAGTGCTGTCAGGAATCGGGCGTTTTCGCTTTCCAGGCCGATGGTGACGCGCAGGTGGTCGGGCATGCCGTAGTTGGCAAGCGGACGGACGATGATGCCTTGCTTGAGCAGACGCTGATTTACACCTGTCGCGTCCTTGACCTGGAAGGTAATGAAGTTGCCGTGGGCGGGGACGTGGGGTAGCCCGGGGCGTTTCAGCCCGGCGACGAGTTGCTCCATGCCGCGCTGGTTGAGCTCGAAACTTTCGGCCAGGAATAGGTGGTCGTCGAGCGCGGCGCGGGCAGCAGCCAGGGCGAGGTTGTTGACATTGAAGGGTTGGCGCAGGCGGTTTAGCAGGTCGATGACTTCTGCCGAACCCAGCGCGTAACCGATGCGTAGTCCCGCCAGGCCGTGAATCTTGGAGAAGGTGCGCGTGATGAGGAGATTGGGGATGGCGTCGAGCCAGGCGAGCGTGTTTGCGTCATCACGCCGGGCGGCGGGCAGGTATTCGTTGTAGGCTTCGTCGAGAACGATGATGACTTCTTTCGGGACTTTCCGGAGGAAGGCGTGAATCTTTTCGGCGGATAGCCAGGTTCCTGTGGGGTTGTTGGGGTTGGCGATCCAGACGACGCGGGTGTCAGGACGAATGGCCGCGTACAGGGCGTCAAGGTCGTGGCCGTAGTCTTTTGCTGCAGCGACAATGCTTGTGGCTCCCACGCCTTGTGTTGCCAGCGGGTAGACGGCAAAGGCGTACTGGGAGAAGACGGAGGAGAGGCCCGGGCCAAGGAATACGCGGGCGATGAGGTCGAGCAGGTCGTTGGAGCCGTTGCCAAGAATGATGCGTGCCTTGTCGATGCCTTGCCGGTCGGCAATGGCATGGATCAGTTCGTACTGGTCGGGGTAGCGGGCAAGACCGGCAACTTCCCGTTCTACGGCGGCGCGCGCCAGACGACTCATGCCCAGCGGGTTTTCGTTGGAGGCGAGCTTGACGATACGTTCGACAGGGATGCCCATTTCCCGCGCAAGGGCGGTGATGGGTTTGCCGGGCGGGTAGGGTGTAATGGCGCGGATGTAGTCCGGAACCAGCGTGGTGATGCTCATGACGATGAACCTTGAGGAAGGCAGGTGAAAAACGGACGGCTTAAAGAACGCTCGCCGGGTAGCTGCCGAGTATTTTGAGGAAGCTGGCGCGTTCGGCGAGAGATTTCAAGGCACTGGCCAGTCCGGGCTGTTGCTGATGGCCTTCGACGTCGATATAGAACACATAAGCCCATTGCCCGCCGCCCAGATTGCGTGCCGGGCGGGATTCAAAGCGGGTCATGCTGATGCCGTTTTCGGTGAAGGGGGTCAGCAGTTCGTGCATGGCTCCAGCACGGTTTGGCGCGGAGCAGACCAGCGAGGTTTTGTCTTTGCCCGAGGGGCCGGCGTCGTGTTGGCCCAGTACGAGAAAACGGGTGGTGTTGCTGGGGTCGTCCTCGATGCGGGGCGCGAGAATGTTGAGGCCGTAACGCTGCGCGGCGGCTTCTCCTGCGATGGCACAGGCGTCTGGCTCTTGGGCTGCCAGCCGGGCGGCTTCGGCGTTGCTGGCAACGGGCAGACGCGCGGCATCAGGCAGGTGGCGGTTCAGCCATTCGTGACATTGCGCGAGCGATTGGGGGTGGGAATAAACCCGGCTGACACGGTTGGCCGGTTGAGATGTGTCGAGGGTATCGGCCTGGCCCATCAGGTTCTGGTGGATACGCAGATTGACTTCACCGCAGATTTTGAGTGTTGAGGCCAGCAGCAGGTCGAGGGTACGGCCGACGGCACCTTCGGTGGAGTTTTCTACCGGGACGACGGCGTAGTCGACCCGGGCGGCATCGACGGTATGGAAAACGTCGTCGATGCTGGCGCAGGGGATGAAGCAGGGGGCCTGGCCAAAGTGCTTGTGTGCCGCCATTTCGGTGAATGTTCCCTCCGGGCCGAGAAAGGCGATGCGTAAGGGTTGTTCGAGGGCGAGGCAGGCGGACATGACTTCACGCACGATACGCTGCACGGCTTCGTCGGGCAGGGGGCCGGGGTTGGCTTCGGCCATGCGGCGCAAGACCTGGGCCTCGCGTTCGGGCCGGTAGATGACGCCCTGTTTGATTTCGCCAATCCGGTGCGCGAGGCGCGCCCGCTCGCTGACGAGGCGTAATACCTCGTCGTCGATGCGGTCGATCCCTTCGCGCAGTCGGCTTAGCTCGGCCTGTTCGCTACTGGCCTGTGCTGCATCCTTGCCCGCCTCGGTCACGCCTTATGCCTCCAGCGGCAGGAAGCGAACAGCCAGCACCCCTTCGATGGCGGCGATGGCGTCGATGGTCTTTTGCGGGACACTGCTGTCGACATCAACCAGTGTGTAGGCCATGTCGCCGCGCGATTTGTTCATCATGTTATGGATGTTCAAACCGGCCTGGGCCACGACGGTCGAAATCTGGCCGACCATGTTGGGGACGTTGGCGTTGGCGATGGCGATGCGGTAGTTCGATTCGCGCGGCATGGAAACATTGGGGAAGTTCACGGCGTTTTGCACGTTGCCGTGTTCCAGGTAGTCACGCAGTTGATCGGCGACCATGATGGCGCAGTTTTCTTCTGCTTCGCCGGTCGAGGCGCCGAGGTGGGGCAGGGCGATGACCTTGGGGTGACGGTTGAGTTCGGCCGAGGGGAAGTCGCAGACGTAGGCTCCGAGCTTTTTGGCGTCGAGGGCGGCCAGTGCAGCGTGGTCGTTGATGACCTGGTCGCGCGAGAAGTTGAGCAGCACGGCAGTGGATTTCATCTGGACGATGTTGTCGGCGTTGATCATGTTGCGCGTGGCGTCGAGCAGCGGCACATGGACGGAGACGAAATCGGCATGTTTCAACACTTCATTGACGCTCTGGGCTTTTTTGACCTGGGCCGGAAGGCTCCAGGCCGCGTCGACGGTGATTTCCGGGTCGAAACCGAGGACGTTCATGCCCAGCTTGATGGCGGCATCCGCGACCAGACAGCCGATCTTGCCCAGGCCGATCACGCCGAGTGTGCGGCCCGCGAGTTCATAGCCCGCATAGGTTTTTTTGCCGTCCTCGACCTTCTTTTCCATGTCGGGGTCGGCCGGGTCCAGGGCAGCGACGAAGCTCATGGCCCCGCCAAGGTTGCGTGCGGCCAGCAGCATGCCGGCGATCACGAGTTCTTTCACGGCGTTGGCGTTGGCACCGGGGGCGTTGAAGACGGGCACACCGCGCGCGCTCATGGCCTTCACCGGGATGTTGTTCGTTCCTGCACCGGCGCGGCCGATGGCGCGCACCGAGGCGGGAATGTCCATCTTGTGCATGTCGGCGGAGCGCACCAGAACGGCGTCAGGGGCGGCGATGTCCTTGGCGGTGGCGTAACGCTCGGCGGGCAGACGCTTCAGACCATTGGCTGAAATCTGGTTGAGGATGAGGATTTGGAATTTGTTGGCCATTTTTCGTCTCTCTTTTCTTACTTGCCGTTGCCGTGTTTGGCTTCGAATTCCTTCATGTATTCGACCAGGGCCTGGACGCCTTCGATGGGCATGGCGTTGTAGATCGAGGCGCGCATGCCGCCGACGGAACGGTGGCCCTTGAGCTGAACCATGCCGCGCGCTTTCGCACCCTTGAGGAATTCTTCGTCGAGCTCGGCGTTGGCCAGTGTGAAGGGAATGTTCATGCGCGAGCGGTCTTCTTTTTTGACCGGGTTCTTGAAGAAGCTGCTCTGGTCGAGGAAGTTGTAGAGCAGATTGGCCTTGGCGATGTTTTTCTGTTCGACGGCGGCGAGCCCGCCCTGTTTTTTGAGCCACTTGAAAACCAGCCCGGCGATGTAGATACCGTAGGTGGGCGGGGTGTTGTACATCGATTCGTTTTCGGCGTGGGTTTTGTAGTCGAGCATGGCCGAGGGGGCCGGGCTGCCTTTTCCAATCAGGTCGTCACGGATGATGACGATGGTCAGGCCGGCCGGGCCAATGTTCTTTTGCGCGCCCGCGTAGATCAGGCCGTATTTGGCGATGTCGACGGGCTTGGAGAGGATGTTCGAGGACATGTCGCAGACCAGCGGCACGTTGCCCGTTTCAGGGGTCCAGTGGAATTCGACGCCGCCGATGGTTTCATTGGCGGTGTAATGCACATAGGCTGCGTTGGGGTCGAGTTTCCAGGTGCTTTGTGGCGGCGCGTAGTTGAAGTTCGTGTCTTCGGCGGTGGCGACGATGTTGGCACGGCCAAAGTTTTTGATGGCCTTCATGGCCTTTTTCGCCCATTCGCCGGTGTTGACGAAATCGGCACTGCCTTTGCCCGCCAGCAGGTTCATCGGGATCATTTCAAACTGGAGAGAGGCTCCGCCTTGCAGGAAAAGCACCTTGTAGTTGGCAGGGATGGCCATCAGTTCGCGCAGGTCGGCTTCGGCTTCGGCGGCGATGGACATGAATTCCTTGCCACGGTGGCTCATTTCCATGACCGATTGACCGCTGCCGCGCCAGTCCAGCATTTCGGCGGCGGCTTGTTGTAACACTTCTTCGGGCAGCGCGGCGGGGCCGGCACTGAAGTTGATGGCGCGTGTCATTCGGTGTCTCCTTCGGTTGGGATGGTGGAATCTTGGGGTTCGGCCGATTCAGTCGATTCGGCATCGGAATCAGAATCAGAATCAGAATCGGCTTCGATGATTTTTTCGATGCTGGAGAGCGTGTCGTCGGCATCGAGGTTGATGAGGGTCACACCCTGGGTCGAGCGGCCCATTTCGCGGATCTGCTTGACGGCGGTGCGGATCAAGACGCCGCCGGTGGAAATGAGCATCAGGTGGTCGTCCGGCTGGACCAGCAGCGCGCCGATGACCCGGCCGTTACGTTCGCTGGTCTGAATGGCGATCATGCCCTTGGTGCCACGGCCATGGCGGGTGTATTCGGCAATCGCTGTGCGCTTGCCGTAGCCGTTTTCGGTGGCGGTGAGCACCGAGCATTCTTCATTGGCCGCGACGAGCATGGAGATGACTGCCTGGCCTTCTTCCAGCCACATGCCGCGCACCCCGCGCGCGCCGCGTCCCATGGCGCGGACATCGCCTTCGGCGAAACGCACGGCCTTGCCGGCGTCGGAGAAGAGCATGACGTCATAATTGCCGTCGGTAATGGCAACACCGATGAGGTAGTCGTTTTCATCGAGGCCGACGGCGATGATCCCGGCGCGGCGGGGGTTGGAGAAGTCGGACAGCGGGGTTTTCTTGACCGTGCCACCGGCGGTGGCCATGAAAACGTAGTGTTGTTCGTCGAATTCCTTGACGGGCAGGACGGCGGTGATCTTTTCGCCTTCTTCGAGCGGGAAGAGATTGATGATGGGCTTGCCACGGCTCGCGCGGCTGCCCTGGGGGGCTTCGTAGACCTTGAGCCAATAGACGCGGCCCCGGTTGGAAAAGCACAGGATGTAGTCGTGGGTGTTGGCGACGAAAAGGTGATCGACGAAATCGTCTTCTTTATTGGATGCGGCCTGTTTGCCGCGTCCGCCACGTTTTTGTGTCTTGTATTCGGATAGCGGTTGCGATTTGATGTAGCCGCCATGCGAGAGCGTCACCACCATGTCTTGCGGGGTGATGAGGTCTTCGATGTTGATGTCCTGCGCGTTCATCACGATCTCGGTGCGGCGTTTGTCGCCGTACTGGACGCGCACGGCGTTGAGTTCGTCGGTGATGATGGCGGTGATGCGTTCCGGGCGAGCCAGGATGTCGAGCAGATCGGCGATGAGATCCATCACTTCCTTGTACTCGGCGATGATTTTGTCTTGCTCCAGACCTGTCAGGCGTTGCAGGCGAAGTTCGAGAATGGCCTGCGCCTGGACGTCCGAAAGGAGGTAGCCGTTTTTGCCCAGACCGAATTCGGGGGCGAGCCCCTCGGGACGCGAGGCGTCGGCCACGGCACGGGCCAGCATGTCGTTGACGAGCGGTGAATTCCAGGTGCGCCCCATCAGGGCGCGTTTGGCATCCGACGGGGTGGGGGCCGCCTTGATGAGGGCGATGATTTCGTCGACGTTGGAGAGGGCGACGGCGAGCCGTTCGAGGATGTGGCCGCGGTCGCGGGCCATGCGTAGGTCAAAGGCGTTGCGGCGGGTGACGACTTCGCGGCGATGCGCGAGGAAGGCTTCCAGCATTTCCCGGAGATTGAGCAGGCGCGGGCGGCCATCGACCAGGGCCACCATGTTCATGCCGAAGGTGTCTTGCAGTTGAGTCTGTTTGTAGAGGTGATTGAGCACCACGTCGGGCATTTCGCCGCGCTTCAACTCGATCACGACACGCATGCCGTCCTTGTCGGATTCGTCTTGCAGGTGGGTGATGCCTTCGATCTTCTTTTCGTTGACGAGTTCGGCAATCTTTTCGAGTAGGACTTTTTTATTGACCTGATAGGGCAGCTCGTCGATGACGATGAGCTGCTTGCCGTTCTTTTCGTGCTCTTCGATGTGGGTGCGCGCGCGCATGACGACGCGCCCACGGCCTGTCAGATAGCCTTCGCGCACTCCGGAAATGCCGTAGATCAGGCCGGCGGTGGGGAAGTCCGGGGCCGGGATGATTTCGATCAGTTGTTCGATGGTGGTCTGCGGGTCGGCCAGCAGGGCCAGGCAGCCATCGACGACTTCGCGCAGGTTGTGCGGCGGAATGTTGGTGGCCATCCCGACGGCAATACCCGCGCTGCCGTTGATGAGCAGGTTGGGCACACGGGCGGGCAGCACCAGGGGTTCTTGTTCTGCTCCGTCGTAGTTCGGTCCGAAGTCGACGGTTTCCTTTTCCAGATCGGCCAGGAGTTCATGGCCGATGCGCGCCATGCGGATTTCGGTGTAGCGCATGGCCGCCGCGCTGTCGCCATCGACCGAACCGAAGTTGCCTTGGCCGTCGATGAGCATGTAGCGCAGGGAGAAATCCTGGGCCATGCGGACGATGGTGTCATAAACGGCGATGTCGCCATGGGGGTGATATTTACCGATGACATCCCCGACGATACGCGCCGATTTTTTATAGGGCTTGTTCCAGTCGTTCGAGAGCTCGTGCATGGCGTAGAGTACGCGCCGATGGACGGGTTTGAGGCCGTCGCGCACATCGGGCAGGGCGCGGCCTACGATCACGCTCATGGCGTAATCAAGGTAGGAGTGGCGCATCTCCTCTTCGAGACTGATCGGCAGGGTTTCCTTGGCAAACGAGGCTGGTGTATTCGTCATCGTTCCGTGATCTGGCAAAGAGGCCGGGTGTGGCCCGGAAAGCTTGGGATTCTAACACGCATGGATGAGCTGGCTCCGTGCCAGGAATTGTGTTGAGCAAAGGTTTCATGCGGTTTTATGCTTAAATCGACCGTCTGATTTTCAATCCAGTCAAGGTGTTTCGCCCTCGCTGGCCCGGAACTTGTTTTGATGAAAGCGATGGAACAATACACAAAAGAAATTTCTGCCCCACCCGCGGCTTTGCCGGTCGATACGCTGATCGAGGCGCGCTGGGTCGTGCCGGTTGAGCCGCAGGGCGTTGTGCTTGAGGATCATGCCCTGGCGATCCGGCAGGGCTGCATCGTCGATCTTTTACCCGTCTGCCTGGCGCGGCACAGGTATTCCGCGCGGGAGTGTGTTGTTTTGCCGCATCACGTTTTGATGCCCGGCCTGGTCAATCTGCATACTCATGCGGCGATGACACTTTTGCGCGGCTATGCCGACGATGCGCCTCTGGCGGACTGGCTGAGCAGGCATATCTGGCCAGCCGAGGCGCGCCATGTGGGGCATGAGTTTGTGCGTGATGGCAGCTTGCTGGCCTGTGCGGAGATGCTGCGCGGGGGGGTGACCTGTTTCAATGACATGTATTTTTTTCCGGAGGCAACGGCCGAGGCGGCATTGCGGCTGGGTATGCGCGCCGCATTGGGTATCCTGACCATCGGTTTTCCTTCGGCCTATGCCTCGGATGCGGACGATTATCTGAACAAGGGGCTGGCAACCAGGGATGCCTTGCGAGATCAGCCGCTGATTTCTTTTTGTCTGGCTCCTCATGCGCCATACACCGTCAGTGATGCGTCTTTGGAGAAAGTAGCGACACTGGCCGCTCAACTGGATGTGCCGGTACATATCCATGTGCATGAAACACGGCAGGAGATCGGAGACAGTCTGCGCGACCATGGCGTTCGTCCGCTTGCCCGTTTGCATCGTCTGGGGCTGCTTGGCCCGAATCTCATCGCGGTGCATGCCGTTCATCTGGACCAAACGGATATCGCCTTGCTGGCGGATTTCGGCGGCAAAGTGGCACATTGTCCCGTGTCGAACCTCAAGCTGGCCAGTGGCATCGCCCCCGTGGCGGAGCTTGCACGGGCGGGTGTTTGCGTTGGCTTGGGCACGGATGGCGCGGCCAGCAATAACCGGCTCGACCTCTTTCGGGAGATGAATTTCGCGGCACTGCTGGCCAAGGGGTGTAGTGGCGATGCCGCGGTTCTCGGGGCGCATGATGTCCTGCGTATGGCGACGCTGAACGCGGCCCGTGCGTTGGGCATGGAGCAGAAAATTGGCTCTCTGGTGGCGGGAAAACAGGCCGATCTTTGCGCCGTCCGGCTGGATGACCCCTGGATGCAGCCTTGTTACGATCCGGTGGCTCATCTGGTTCATGTGGCCGACAGAACATGCGTCAGTCATGTCTGGGTGGCGGGAAAACCCTGTCTGGCAGAGGGGAATGTGCAGAATGTTGCTGCTTCCGAGTGGGTGGATATCGGAACTTTATGGCAAAATAGAATTCTCAGGTTTTAGCAGGTTTTTGATGCTGAGGCCGTTTGATTCGTGCTTTGCCCGGGCACATGCTGCAGAAATTTGCCGCATGAATTCCAGAAATCGGGCGAGCCGGGCAGACGGCACCGAAAATTTCACATGGAGAGAAAAATGACCATTAGCATTTCCAAGATTGCCCTGTTTGCCGCGTTGGGTATCAGCGCGTCTGCTGCTTTTGCCCAAACGGCAACGGCAGATAACGATGGCTACCTGTTTGATACCCGTGGCAAGGTCGCCCGCAGCGGCTTCGATCTTTGCTGGCACACGAACCGCTGGACACCGGCCATGGCAATTGAGGAGTGCGATCCGGATCTGGTCAAGAAGCCCGAGGCTGTAGCACCCAAGGCGGCTGCTCCCGCTCCGGTTGCCGCTCCCGCTCCGGCTCCCAAGCCTGTTGCCGAGAAAGTAACCCTGGCGGCAGATGCCCTGTTCGATTTCGACAAGGCCGTTTTGCGCGCTGAAGGCAAGGCAAAGCTGGATGAACTGGCTGCCAAGAGCAAGGAGCTGAATATCGAAGTCATCCTCGCCGTTGGTCACGCCGACCGCCTGGGCAAGGCCGCCTACAACCAGAAGCTCTCCGAGCGTCGCGCAGCTGCAGTTAAGGAATATCTGGTCAGCAAGGGTATCGAGGCCAACCGTATCGATGCCGCTGGCAAGGGTTCCACCCAGCCGGTAACGAAGGCTGACGAGTGCAAGGGCCACAAGAAGACGCCCAAGCTGGTTGCCTGCCTGCAGCCGGATCGCCGCGTGAATATCGAAGTGATCGGCAGCAAGTAAGCCTTTCTTCGAAATAAAAAAGGAGCTCGTTCGAGCTCCTTTTTTTTGCCCGTTTTTCCCGGAAGAGGGAGGAATCTGCGACGAAAAAAAGCCCCGCATCGCGTGATGCAGGGCTTCTCAGGGGTTGCGGCTGAGTCTGGGTTAGACCTGTACCGTATCCGCGACATCCCGGAAGTCGGCGATCTGGTCGAAGTTCATGTAGCGGTAGATCTTGTCGGCATTCTGGTTGATGACGCCGATGTTGGCCATGTATTCCGCCGTTGTCGGTATCTTGCCCAGCATGGCGCAGACGGCGGCCAGCTCAGCGGAGCCCAGGTAGACACGGGTGTCGATGCCCAGACGGTTCGGGAAGTTGCGTGTCGAGGTCGACATGGCCGTACTTCCCTTGCGGATCTGTGCCTGGTTGCCCATGCACAGCGAGCAGCCGGGCATTTCCATGCGCGCGCCGCTGCGGCCCAGGATGCCGTAGTGGCCTTCTTCGGTGAGCTGCATGGCGTCCATTTTTGTCGGCGGGGCGATCCACAGACGCACTGGCAGGTCGCTCTTGCCTTCGAGCAGCTTGCTGGCGGCGCGGAAGTGGCCGATGTTGGTCATGCAGCTGCCGACAAAGACTTCGTCGATCTTGTCGCCGGCGACTTCGGAGAGCGTCTTGACGTCGTCCGGGTCGTTCGGGCAGGCGACGATGGGTTCCTTGATGTCCGCGAGGTTGATTTCGATGATGGCCGCGTATTCGGCGTCGGCATCGGCTTTCAGCAGTTCGGGTTTGGCGATCCAGGCTTCCATGGCCTGGATGCGGCGCGCCAGGGTGCGCTGGTCTTGATAGCCGTTGGCGATCATCCACTTCATCAGGGTGATGTTGGAAGTCATGTATTCGATGATCGGCTCTTTGTCCAGATGCACGGTGCAGCCAGCGGCGGAACGTTCGGCTGAGGCATCGGTGAGCTCAAAGGCTTGTTCTACCTTGAGCTTGGGCAGACCTTCGATTTC
>CAZFPI010000073.1:11436-13844 GCA_964521075.1 uncultured Sterolibacterium sp. | reverse complement strand
CGAAGGCGTTGAGGGTGGCAAGGAGGTGGTGACGTTCTTCGGGGGTGAGGATGGGTAAAGCCAGGATCGGCTTTTCGGGGGTTGTTTCCAGTGCTTCGATCAGGCTCCGCAGGGCGTTTTCGACCCAGGCATTGATGCGTGAAGCACCGATATAGCTTTCTGTTTGCGCGGTCAGCGCAAAACCGCTGCCCAGGTCATCCACCGAAAGGGTGAAGGGGTAGTTGGTGCGTTCGTGGCTGGCGATGAGTTCGATGCCCGTGCCCTTGGGCGGCTCGCCCAGCGCGCTGTGGCGGAAATTGAGCACGGCACTGAAAAGCGGTGTGGTGGAGGCAACGCCGCTCGACCGCTGCGCGAGTGCCAGCGATGCCTGTTCGTGACGCAGCAGGTTGATGAGCTCGCGGTGGGTGCTTTCCACCGCCTGCGCCACGCTGGCTCCGGCCAGCGGCAGGCGCAGGGGCAAGGTGTTGATGAACATGCCCAGAACGCGATCCGCCCCGGCCGTGCCCTGCAGACGCCCGGAGAGCACGCTACCGAAAACGATGTCGTCCCGGCCACTGCATTGCGCGAGTACCTGTGCCCAGGCCGCATGGAACAAGGCGGCCACGCTGATCTGCCGACGGCGGGCCGTCTGGCGCAGGGCTGTCGCCAGCGGCTGGGGGAGTTCGGCGCGCGCTTCGTCGAGCGCGCTGCCATCGCCATGCACATCGAGCAGGCCGAAGGGGGCGGTGGGTTCGTCAACGTCGGCCAGACGCTCACGGAAGTAGGCTTCGGCATCGCTCTGGCCAAGGCTGGCCAGAGCCTGGGCAACGAAGCCACGATAGGCCAGCGGGGCGGGCAGCATGGCTTCCTGCCCGGCCAGCATGGCGAATACTTCGGCGACGAGAATCTCCAGCGAAACGTGGTCGCTGACGATGTGATGCAGCAGCAAGACGAGATACCACTGCGAGGAATGCGGGTCCGGGGCTTTTTGCAGGCGCAGGAGCGGGGCCTGTTGCAGATCGAAGCGCAGACATTCCGGGGCGATGCGCTCATCGAGCTGCTGGCGCGCGTCGCGCCGGGCGTCCAGATGGAAGGTGTCGAGAGGGAGGCTGAGGTGGCGATGCACGACCTGCACGGGGCGATCCAGGCCACGCCAGACCATGCTGCTGCGAAGGATGTCGTGACGATCCACGACACGCTGCAAGGCGGCGATGAAGGCGTCAAGATGCGCTGCTGAATCCAGCTTCAGCAGCGTCGGGAGGATGTAGGTATCGCCCTTTCCGGCAAGCTGGTGATGAAAGAGGATGCCTTCCTGCAGGGGGGCCAGCGGGTAGATGTCCTGCACATTGGCCGCCCCGCCCGGAACGGTTGATACGATGTGGTCGATTTCGTCCTGGCGCAATGACACCAGGGGGAGGAGATCCGGGGTGATGGCGCGGCAGCCGGCGGGAATGAGATTGGGCGGGACGCTGAAGGCCGGGCCGGCCAGTGCCGCACCCGAGGCGGCTCCATCGGCAATCGCCGCCGCCAGGAGGGCGGGGCTTGGGTATTCGAAAATGTTTCGCGCTTCGACGTGGATGCCTGCCTCGCGCAGACGCTCGAGCAGCTGGACGATGAGCAGGGAGTGCCCGCCAAGATCGAAGAAGCTGTCATGCCGGCCTGTCTGTTCGACGTGTAGCACGGTCTGCCAGATGGCGGCGAGCCTGGCCTCGATTTCGCCTTCCGGGGCTTCATAGGCCCGGCTGCGGTAGGCGTCCAGCTCGGGGGCGGGCAGTGCCCGGATGTTCAGTTTGCCATTGGCGGTGAGCGGCAGGCGTTCGAGAACGACGAAGGCTGAGGGAAGCATGTATTCCGGCAGGGTTTCGCGCAGACCGGCCCTGAGGGATTCCACATCGAGGGTGGTTTCCCCGGATTTTGTCGTGAGATAGGCGACGAGACGTTTGTCGCCCTTGTCACGTTTGTCGCCCTTGTCGCACGTGGCCGCGCCCTCCTCTTCCCGCGCGACGACGACGACATCGCGCAACCGGGTGTCGGTGGCCAGCTGCGCTTCGATTTCGCCCAGCTCGATACGGAAGCCGCGAATCTTGACCTGGTGGTCGTTGCGCCCGAGGTATTCGAGCGTGCCATCTTTGTGCCAGCGGGCCAGATCGCCGGATTTGTACAGACGCGCACCGATCTCCTGGCTGAAAGGGTGAAGGATGAAACGCTCGGCGGTGAGCTCAGGGCGATTCAGGTAGCCACGCGCAAGCCCTGCTCCGCCGACATGAATTTCACCCGTCACGCCGATGGGCACGGGCTGGTGACGTGCATCGAGGAGGAGCACCTGCAGGTCGGGAATGGGCACGCCGACATTGCTGCCCTGCCCGGCTTCGATGTCTTCGCGCGACAGGCGGCGAAAGGTGACATGCACCGTGGTTTCGGTGATGCCG
>CAZFPI010000073.1:1447-11426 GCA_964521075.1 uncultured Sterolibacterium sp. | reverse complement strand
CGTACATGTTGATGAGCTGCGGCGAATCCACGCCATTTTTGGCGACCCACGGCCGCAGGCTGTGCATTTCCAGGGCTTCGCCACCGAAAATGACATAACGCAGTGCGTGTCGAAGGGCGGCGCGACGGCCCGGCCCGGCCTCCTCCGAAAGTTCGGCCTGCGCGGTGATGAGCTGGCGAAAAGCACTGGGAGTCTGGTTGAGGACGGTCACGCCTTCGTCACACAGGAGCTGATAGAAGGCCTGCGGCGAACGTGTCGCCTCCTGAGAAACGATGACCAGCCTGCCCCCGTGGCTCAATGCCCCCCAGATTTCCCACACGGAGAAGTCGAAGGCGAAGGAATGAAAGAGTGTCCAGACATCCTGCTCATCGAAATGGAACCAGGCTTCGGTGGCGTCGAACAGGCGCGTGACCTGTCGATGCTCGATCATCACGCCCTTGGGGCGTCCGGTCGACCCCGAGGTGTAGATGACATAGGCCAGGCTAGCGGCCGAAAGCCCGGCAGGCCGGGGGTTGGTTTCCGGCTGGCGCGCGATTTCCTGGGCCTGGGGGCCGCCGTCCAGCACTACAGTGGCCAGTGCAGAGCCCGGGCTCGCGGGCAAGATGCCCAGCAGGGATTGCCCGGTGAGGATGAGCCGGGGGGTGGCATCCGCGAGTGTGTAGGCGATGCGATCCGCCGGATAAGCCGGGTCGATGGGCAGATAGGCCGCGCCGGATTTGAGGATGCCCAGCAGGCCGACAACCATGTCCAGCCGACGTTCGATGCAGATCGCCACCCGGTCATCGGGCACGACACCCCGGGCCATCAGGTAATGGGCAAGCTGGTTGGCGCGGCGGTTGAGCTCGCCGTAAGTCAGGCTGAAATCGCCAGAGCACACGGCAATGGCGTCCGGCTGGCGGGCGGCCCGGGCTTCGATATCGGCATGCAGCAGGCGGCCTTGCGGCGGTACTGCGGGAGCGGCTGCCGTTTCCCGGAAACCTTCGAGCAGGCGGCGTCGCTCGTCTTCCGGCAGGATGTTCAGGGCCAGCAAGGAGGCTTCGGGCGTTTGTTCCAGGGCATCTGCCAGCGACTTCAGGGCTGTCGTGAAATAGGCATTGACCCGCGCGGCAGGAACCCGGCGGTCGGTCTGCGTCACCAGCGCGTAGCCATCTCCCAGATCGTCGACGTTGAAGGTGAAGGGGTAGTTGGTGCGTTCCTGGCTGGCGAGAATCTGCAGGCCGGGGACGTGATTGAGCCCGGCCCCCTGGTGGCCTTCTGCCGAGCTGTGCCGGTAGTTGAGCATGGCCGTAAATAGCGGCGTGGCGGCAGGCAGGCCAGAGCAGCGTTGCGCGAGTGCCAGCGAGCTTTGCTCGTACTTGAGCAGTTCGATGAGCTCCTGATGGGTTTGCCCGATGAGCTCGCTCACGCTCAGCCCTTGCAGGTTCAGGCGGATCGGCAAGGTGTTGATGAACATGCCCAGCATGCGATCCGCCCCGGCCGTGCTTTGCAAACGCCCGGAGAGCACACTTCCGAACACGATGTCGTCACGCCCGCCTGTTTTTGCGAGCAAGAGGGCCAGGGCGGCATGGAACAGTGTGGCCGAACTCACGCGATGCTGTCGCGCGACCAGACGCAGGCGGCGCGCCAGCGTGGCATCGAGCATCAGGCGGGCTTCTTCGATCTGGCCACCATCGCCGTGCACATCGAGCAGATCAAAGGGGGCGGTAGGCTCGTCCACCTCTCCGAGACGGCTGCGGAAAAACGCTTCGGCGGCCTGGTCACGGCCTTGCGCCGAACCGGACAGGGCCTGGGCCACGAAGCCGCGATAGGGGATGGGCTCGGGCAGCATCGCAGGCTGTCCGGTCGGGGCATTCATGGTGGCGAGCACTTCCTGAAGGACGATTTCCAGGGAAACGTGGTCGCTGATGATGTGATGCAGTTGCAAAAGAAGGTAGTGCGGCCCTTCCTGCGAGGATGAGGAAGCGGAAGAAGCAGACAGCACACGCACCAGCGGAGCCTGCCGCAAGTCCATGCGGCTGTATTGCGGGGCCATGCGTTCTTGCATCTGCGCTAGCGCGCCCCGTGTCGGGTCGAGTGTCAGGATTTCGACCGGCAGCCTGGCATGGCGCAAGACCACCTGCATCGGCCGGGCCAGACCTTCCCGGAGGATGGCCGTGCGAAGGATGTCGTGACGATCGACGATGGACTGCAAGGCGGCAAGAAAAGCCTCGCGGCGGGCGGGAGTGTCGACCTGCAGGAGGACGGGCAGGATGTAGGCATCCCCTTCACGGCTCATCAGGTGATGGAAAAGAATGCCCTCCTGCAGGGGGGCCAGGGGATAGATGTCCTGTACATTGGCGGCCCCCCCGGGAACGGCGCGAACGATGGCGTCGATCTCGTCTTGTGCGAGATTCGCCAGCGTCAGCATGCCGGGGGTGATGGCTGTCGCGTCGGCGGGGATGAGATTGGGCGGAGGGGTGAAGGCTGCCGCCGGAGTATCGCCCCCCGCGCCACCCGGCGTAGCGGCCAGCACGGCGGCCAGTTGCGCCGGGGTGGGATGGGTAAAAACGGTGCGGACATCGGCAGACAGCCCGGCCTGACGCAGGCGTTCGAGCATCTGGACGATCAGGAGAGAATGACCGCCCAGATCGAAAAAGTCGTCATGCCGGCCGACGAGGGCCACGCCGAGAATGTCCTGCCAGATACCGGCGATGGTTTCTTCCATCTCGCCTTGCGGGGCAAGATATTCGCGCTCCCCGCCGCCCTGTTCCGGCGCGGGCAGGGCTTTCTGGTCGAGCTTGCCATTGGCCGTCAGGGGGAAGCGTTCCAGCACGACCCAGGCCGAAGGCTGCATGTAATCCGGCAGTGCATCGCGCAGGCTGGCCTTGATCGCATCGAGGTCGAAAGAATCGTCACGGGCCGTGAGGTAGGCCACGAGGCGTTTGTCGGCAGGCCCATCCGCCGCCTGCCGAACCTCCCGCGCCAGCACGGCAGCATCGCGCACACCGGGACAGGCTCCGAGCCGCGCCCCGATTTCTCCCGGTTCGATGCGAAAGCCACGCAATTTGATCTGGTGATCGTTCCGGCCGAGATATTCGAGCTCGCCCCGGGCATTCCAGCGGGCGAGATCACCGGATTTGTACAGGCGTTGGCAGGCACCGGTTTCACCGCTGAAAGGGTCCGGAATGAAGCGTTCCGCCGTCAGTTCCGGACGGTTGAGGTAACCCGATGCCACACCGCTTCCGCCGATGTAGAGCTCCCCCGTCACGCCCACGGGGACAGGCTGCAGGCGGGCGTCCAGTACATACGCTTGCATGTTGGCAACGGGCTTGCCAATGGGCGGGCTGGCGAGGTATTCGCCCGGCAGGCAGGCGTGGATGGTGGCGCAGACTGTTGTCTCCGTCGGGCCATAGGCGTTATAGAAATTCCGCCCGGACGACCAGCGTTGCGCCATGGCGGCCGGGCAGGCTTCACCGGCAACAACCAGATGCGTCAGGCTCGCCAGCCGAACCTCGGGCGACCAGGCGGCGACGGCCACGGGCGGGAGGGTGGCATGGGTGATCTGCCGGTTTTCAATGAAAGCGCGCAGCGGCTCGCCAGGCATCAGATCATTGCGGTCGGCCAGATGCAGGCTGGCCCCGTTGCCCAGAGCCATGGCGATTTCCCAGGTGCAGGCATCGAAGCTGAAAGAGGCGAACTGCAGCACGCGGCTTTGCGGCCCGACATTGAAATACCGGCCCTGCCATTCGGCCAGATTGCACAGGCCGCGATGATGCAAAAGTACGCCTTTGGGCTGCCCCGTCGAGCCCGAGGTGTAGATGACATAAGCCGGATCGCAGGCCTCTACCAGCGGTTTTCCGGGCGTGGTTTTGGCGTGTCGGGTGATATCTCCGGCTTCGGTGTCGAGTTCGACGATACCGGCCGCCGACGGCGGCAAGAGGCTGCGAAGATGGCTGTGCGTGAGCACCAGTGCCGGGGCGGCATCACCGAGCATGTACCCGATGCGTTCCGGCGGATAGGCAGGGTCGAGCGGTAAATAGGCCGCACCGGCCTTATGCACCGCCAGCAGGGCGACGATCATGTCCGGCCCGCGTTCGAGGCAGATCGCCACGATCTGCCCCGGCTTCAAGCCGGGGCAAAGTGCCTGCAAGTGCCGGGCAAGCTGGTTGGCCCGGGTGTTGAGCTCGCCATAGCTCAGGCTCGAGCCGGCAAAGGTGATGGCCAGTGCCCGGGGCTGCTGCTTTGCCCGGTGTTCAAATTGCCGATGGAAGGTCTGGTTTTCCGCAAAATCCGCCTGTGTGTCGTTCCAGTCTGTGAGCATCTGCCTGCGCTCATCCGCACCGAGCAGTTCAAGCTCGCCCGGAAGGCTATCAGGCCGGGCAACGATGGAGCGGAGCAGACACTCGAAGTGCCCCGCCATCCGCTGCATCGTCGAGGCTTCGAAAAGATCCGTGTTGTATTCGAAGAAGGCTGCCATGCCTGAGCCGTTGCTACTTTCCTGCAGGCTCAGGGTGAGATCAAACTGGGCGACGCCCGGGTCGATGTCAAGCGGTTCGAAATGCAGGTCGAGTGCGGCCAGTGCTTGCTGCGGCGCGTTTTGCAGGACGAACAGCACCTGAAACAGCGGGCTGTGGCTCAGGTTACGCACCGGTTGCACAGCTTCCACCACCTGCTCGAAAGGCAAATCCTGGTGGGCAAAACCGGACAGTGCTGTCTGCCTGAGCTGGGCCAGGAGTCGGGTGAAAGGCTGGTCGGGGTGCACCCGGCCACGCATCACGAGCGTATTGACGAAAAATCCGATCAGGCCTTCGATTTCAGCGCGATTGCGGTTGGCGACGGGTGTGCCGACGCAAATGTCATCCTGACCGCTGTAACGCGAAAGCAGCGTCTGGAAAGCAGCCAGCAGTACCATGAAGAGGGTCGCCCCCTCGCGGCGGGCGAGTTCTTGCAGGGCGGCCGTAAGATGGGCGTCCATCCGGAATGCAAAACGCGCGCCGCGATGGGTCTGCACCGGCGGGCGTGGCCGGTCGGTGGGCAATTCGAGCCGCGCCGGGGCAAGGGCCAGTTGCCCGGCCCAGTAACGCAACTGGCGTTCCAGCACCGCACCCGAGAGCCATTCACGCTGCCAGTGGCCAAAATCCTTGTATTGCACGGAAAGCGGCGGCAGGGAAGCCGCCTTGCCTGAAATGAAATCCGCATAGACAGCGGCGACTTCGCGCACAAGAACGTTCAGCGACCAGCCATCGGAAATGATGTGGTGCATGTTGAGCAGCAGCACATGCTCTTTTTCTGCCAGCCGCAAGAGTTCGACACGAATCAGCGGGCCGGTGGAGATATCGAACGGCTGCCGGGCGTGTGAAGATATCCGGCTGGCAAGCCCGGCCTTTTGCTTTGCCGGTTTCAGGTGAGCCAGATCCTGCAGCGGCAGGGAAAGCGTGAGACGGTCGGCAATGTGCTGTTTTGGCTGGCCGTTCAGGGTAAGGAAGGTTGTGCGTAGCGTTTCATGACGCGCCACGATTTCGTTGAACACCCGTTCGAGCACCGCCGGATCGAGTGGCCCGAAGAGGCGAACCGCCGTGGGCACGTTGTATAGCGCGCTCCCGCCTTCGGGTGAGCCTTGTGTGTTTTGTGTGAGCTGTTCCAGGAACCAGAGACGCTGCTGGGCGTAGGAAAGCGGATATTCTGCCGCTGGCATCACAGGCAGAATGCGCGATTCCACAACACTCAGGGCCGATTCTTCCTCGCAGAGGAACAGGGCCAGACGCTCCACTGTGTCGTGCTCGAACAGGAGCGAGGGCGAGAGCGTGAAGCCCAGGCCTTGCTGCAGCAGATTGCCCACTTTCAGGGCCGTCAGCGAATCGAGGCCCAGCGCGGAGAAGGATTGTTGCGGGTCGGCAACTGCCACGCCCGCGCTGGCCAGTGCCCGTTCGATCTGGCCGGTCACTTCGCCCAGCCGGGTTTTGGGCGAACGCCCGGCCGGAGGTTCATCGCTATCGGCGGGCGAGGGCTCCCCGGTCAGCGCGCACGGGGTGGCCGCGAGGATCAGGGCCAGCCCGGTATCTGTGTCTGTATTTGCCTGCGTCGCTCCGGCAACACTCGGCCAGGCCACGGGGTGAAGCGCGACATGGAAGCCTTCTTCGGCAAGAACCGACTGCCATTCGTGGGAGTTGAGCAGAGGATAGCCGCGACGCTGGCGGGCATCCGTCAGCATCCACCAGTCTTCGAGCAGACCCAGGGTTGCTTCGGCCAGGCGCGTGGGCCGGACAGGTTCGACCAGCAGGAAGTGGCCACCCGGCCGCAGCAGGCCACGAACCAGGAGGATGGCCCAGCTGGCGGCAAGATGAATGCCATGCCCGGCAACGACAAGATCGAAGCCTTCGACGGGCAAGCCCTGGGCAGTGGCATCATTCCGGAGATCGAGAACACTGGTCGTGAGCTGGGGATATTGCCCGGCAAGCTCTCCGGAGATTCGCGCCAGGGCGTCGGCTGAGGCGTCAGTCGCATGATAGACATCGAGCAGCCCTGCCCCGCCCAGCGCGGCCAGCAAACCTGCCGTCAGAACTCCACCCCCGGCCCCGATTTCCAGAACCCGGAGTTTGTGGCCAGGAGATTTTTCTGCACACTCCGCCGCCAGACCGCGCACCGCGCGCAGCAGCAGCCCATGGGCCAGGGAATGCGCCGGGTAATGAGTGCGATAGTCCTCCCAAAGCAGTTGCATCGCCGGTTCGCCGCAGAGTTCTCCCTGAACGAAGTCGCGCTCTCCCCGCAGGCTGGCGGGCAACAAGGCCAGACAGTGCTGGATGAGCCCGATGGCAGAAGCCGCTTCCGGATACTGCTGGCCGAGTTGCCGCGCGAAGGCGGCAACCGCTTGCGAAGAAGCAGGCTCATCCGCGCCAGGCAACTCCTGGCGGAGGCGATAGACACCTGCCTCGCGGATCAAAAACCCGTCTTCCGTCAGCCAGGCGAGCACCCGGGCAAGCTGGCCTTGCCGCTCCGGCGCAACAGCCAGCCATTGGGCGAGCTCTGCCAGAGTCTGCGGCTCGTCAGCACAGATCAGGCCGTGGAGGGCCTGCCCGGCGCACAAGGCACATAGACGATCCAGCCCCTGGTTCAGCCCGGCCAGGCCCGGGGAAGCGGGCAGCAGGGCATCTTGCCGGGTATCGCCGGGCTCGCTGCCCGCCAGGGCAAGCGAAGCGACGAGGCAGGACAGATCCTGCTCAAAACCAAAAGGCGCGAAATGACCGTAAGCGGTGTTGGCCAGAATGATCTGCTCCGGCCCGGCGGACAAGGCGCGATCAAGCAAGGCCAGCGCGCGGCGCGGCAACATGGGGTGGAGGCCGCCGGAACCCTGAGCCGCAAGCGGCGACCAGCCTCCCCACGACAGGCTGATGGCAGACTGCCCTTGCGAGGCCAGCCAGGCAACGAGGCCCGCCTGGAAGCCGTGGGCAGCGGCAAGCTCCGGGGCTTCATGGCTTGCGGGCTCACCGGTCAGACCGGACAGGGAAGAAATCAGGAGGAAACATTCCGGCGAAAAGGCTTGCCCCCGTATGTGCCGGTGAAGAGCCTCTGCCCGCGTGGCGACGGCCTGCAGGGCTTGCAAAATATCATCCGGCGCGGATGAGGTGAGTGGCTCGGGCGGCATGAGGATGACGCCATCGAGCCGCCCTGTTTCTCCTTCTCCGCATTCTCCGGCAAGCTGGGTCATGGCCCGGCTCAATTGAGCGGCATCGCAAACATCTGCTGTGAGTAGCGTCAGCGGGTAGCGGGCCGCACGCAGGCGGGAGAAGACTTGCCCGGCATGGCTGTCCGGGGCAGGCACGGTGGCAAGGAGCAGGTAAAGACGGGCGCGATGATGCCGGGACAGATATTCCACGAGCGAGAGCATCGAGCCCGACACTGCCCCGGTAATCAGGTAAACCCCGTCATCGCGGAAACGGTAACGCGGCATGCCATCGCCTGGCGGCAGGGGTTCGATGCACCATTGCCGACGTTGGCCGGATCGCAGGGAAATCATTGCCGCATGCGGTGAGGCAGAAAACTCGGCCATGAAACGGCCTGCCAGCGTCTGGACCGCTCCGGCTCCGGCTCCGGCTTGCCCGGGGGCTTCGGGTGTTTCCACGTCGATGAGGCGCAGTTCCACGGCAGGAAGCCTGTGCGCCCAGGAAAGCGCGAAGGCGGCAAGGGCAGAGGCAGCCGCCGTGTCACCGGCTTCACTGGCCAGCAGGAGGCGGAGGTGGCCGGGGTGGCCAGGATGCTGCTGCAGCATCTCGAACAAGGCCCGCAGTGCTGCCAGCCGGTGCGCGGTCTGTTCGGCCCGGGCAGTGAGTGATGCCAGGATGTCTTCAGGCAAGGCGCAGGCGCGAAGGTCGCACAGAACGGGAATATCCTGGGGATCTTCTCGTCTGGCCGGTTTTTCCGGGCGGGATGGCAAGGCATCGAGCCAGTGGCGGATATCGTCATCCGTCGCCATGAGCGTCAGCTGCACCCCTTCTGCCTGAAGCAGACGGACAAGCGATGCGCCCCAGCCTGGCTGCCGGGAGAATGTTTTTGCATCGGTGGCCACAATCAGGCCGATACGCTGCGGCAGAGGCTGCCTGCCGCCCTGCCCGAGGGGTTTTTCACGCCAGGCGGAGGCATAAAGCCAGTTTTCTGGCGGACGCCCCCGGGTATCCCACTGACGCGCGGGTTCTGCCGCTACGGCAAGGCTCGCCGGGCGCGGCGATAGCCAGTAACGCTGGCGCGTCATGGGGTAGACCGGCAAGGGCACGATATGTGCCCGGGTTTGCGCGGAGAATCCGGTAAACAGGGCTTGCCAGTCGATGCCTGCTCCGGCCTGCCACAAATTCCCCAGCGTCATCAGGAATTGCGCGTCATTGCGTTCCTGCTTCGCGGCTTGTGAGGCGAAAATCTGCGGCCCTTCATTCAGGGCGACCCGGGCCTGAGCCTGCCCACGCTGCCCGGTTTGTCCAAGCTCCCTTCGCGCCAGTTGTGACAGCGCCTCGCCCGGGCCGATTTCCAGCAGAAAATGGAGATTGCGCTCAGCCAGCCGCTGCAGGCCATCGGCAAAACGCACGGGATGCAGCAGATGATCCAGCCAGTAATCCGCAGAGTCGACGGCATGCGGTGTGTCGATGCAGGCTTCGAAGGGAATGCGGGGGGCTTTGAGGGAGATTTGCGCCAGACACTGCGAGAAAGGCTCGACGATGGCCTGCATCTGCCGGGAGTGGTAGGCGTAGGCGATGGGCAGGACGATGGCGGCAATGCGGCGTTCGGCAAGCCAGACGCGGAAGGTCTGGATGAGTTCTGGCAAACCGGCAACAACGCATTGGTCGCGGCCATTGACAGCGGCCAGATCGAGCTCCAGGCCGCTCTCCGCCAGCCGGGCGCGCGCGTCGGCTTCACCCAGCGCGATGCTGAGCATGCTGCCCCCGGCAAGGGTTTTGATGAGTTCGGCGCGACAGGTCACCAGACGCAAGGCGTCTTCGAGCTCCATGACACCGGCAATGCAGGCGGCGGCGTATTCCCCCAGGCTATGCCCGGCAACGACCGTCGGCTGGACGCCCAGGGCCTGCCAAAGACGGGCCAGCGCGTATTCGAGAGCGAAGAAAACCGGGTGGGCGTATTCGGCATCCGTGAGCCAGTCATTCGCGTCCTCAGTTTCTTCCGCGTCCGCAGCAGCCGCTGCCTGTGCACAGGGATCTGCCCCGAAGGCGAGCTCACGCAGATCGCGCAATTCTGGCCGAAGCTGCTTCACGATCCGGGCGCAACGGTCAAATTCCGAGGCAAAAAGGGCATGGCTGCGATAAAGCTGCGCGCCCATGCCAACAGACTGCGAACCTTGCCCGCTGAACAGGAAAGCGGTTTGCAGCTTGCCTGCGAGGCTGGCCCGGGCGGGGTGGGGCGCTCCGGTTTCAACCCGGGACAGTTTTCCGACGGCGTCTTCCAGGCTGCTGACGAGGTGGTGTTCCCGCCAGGCAAACGGAGCGCGACCAGCCGCCCG
>CAZFPI010000073.1:0-1347 GCA_964521075.1 uncultured Sterolibacterium sp. | reverse complement strand
GCGCGGCACATCGCTTCTGGGCCAGGGGCGCGACTGCGTCACGGGATAGAAAGGCGTTTTCTCGAAACGCACCAGCGGGTGGGGCCTGGAAAGATGCAGGGTCGGCGGAATCAGTTCGTGCCGGAGTGCTAGCAATACCTTGATGAGCCCGGCCACCCCGGCTGCGGCCAGCAGATGGCCGATATTGGTCTTGACGCTGCCGATACCGCAATGATCGGCATCGAGTTTGCCAAAGGCGCGCGCCAGGGCGCGGACTTCGATCGGGTCGCCAATGGGTGTGCCCGTGCCATGCGCTTCGATGTAATGGATCTGCGCCGGTTCAATGCCCGCCATCTGGTGGGCGCGGCGCAAAACGGCTTCCTGGCCTTCCGGCGTCGGTGCCATGATGCCGATGGAACGCCCATCGTTATTCACGGCCACGGCTCCGACAACGGCGTCGATGCGGTCGCCATCGGCCAGCGCGCGGTCGAGACGTTTCAGGACGACCAGCCCCAGCCCTTCTCCGGGAACCATGCCATTTGCGTCGACATCGAAAGCGCGGCAGACGCCATCTGCCGACAAGGCTCCCGCCTGCGCCAGCAGCTCGTGCGCCGAAGATGTGGGCAGGAGATTGACGCCACCTGCCAGGGCAATTTCGCAGTTGCCCATCAGCAATTCGTTACAGGCCTGTTGCAAGGCTACCAGGGAGGAGGAGCAGGCCGTGTCGGTCGTCAGCGCGGGGCCCTTGAGGTCCAGGGCATGGGAGATGCGGGCGGCCACGATGTTGAGCAGATTGGCCGGCATCAGGAGGGCGTGACGCACTTCCCTGGCATCGCGCTCGCCCGGGAAACCGGGGTTGGCCCGGGCGCGACGCTGCTGGATTTCTTCCATGTAGCTGTTGCTGCTGACGCCCAGGAATACACCCACCGAACGACGTGCGTCGAGGCGTCCGCCGGTGTAGCCCGCGTCTTCCATGGCGGCGTAGGCCACTTCGAGCATCAGCCGTTGCTGCGGATCCATAATGATCGCTTCTTCTGCCGGAATGCCGAAGAATTCGGCGGCGAAGTGGTCGATTTCCGGCAGCACCCCCATGGCGTAATCGCCCCGTGTGCTTTGCCAGCGGGCCTTGGGCACAGGCTCGACGACACAGCGTCCTTCTGCCAGCGTTGCCCAGAAATCATCAAGACTCTGGCCACCCGGAAAACGCCCGGCCATGCCGATGATGGCGATCCGGGCTTCGGGGGTTTTGACCGTTTCGGCAAGAGGAAGGGCGGCGTGCTCTGCCCCGTTTTGCACATGCCGCGCCAGATAGGCGACGATATCGTTTATCGTCCGGCATTCGATCAGCATCGGATAGCCCAGCACACA
>CAZFPI010000072.1:0-13971 GCA_964521075.1 uncultured Sterolibacterium sp. | reverse complement strand
TCCGGCGCGATGAAGTCTACAGTTTTCGTCATTCCGGCGAACGCCGGAATCCAGTGACGGACTGGCTTCCCCCCTGGGCCCCGGCGTTCGCCGGGGTGACGGCTTCATACATTTGTGGGCCGGATCAACAGCTTGAACCACCCGGTTTTTTCACCTGTTTTTGCACGGGTTGATGCAGCGCAAGTTTGTTTGTGTATTAGTGAACGATAATGTTGTTTTCTGGTGGAATGAAGCACGAAGGGGGCAATATGAGCAGGACCCAATCTTGGCAATCGCTGGTATTCGTTTTTCTGGCATGGTTCTGTTGCCTTGGGGTGACGCCATCATTTGCGGACTCCTACGAGGTGCACCTGCCTCCCAAACTGACCACCGATCCGGACATGTGCGCCTACGCGCCCTGCAAGGATGTGATGCCCGGGGCGGACAGTTTTTCCGTTCGCAAGGGACGCCCGCCCTATGTCGAGGCCTACAAGACCGAAGGTAGCCAGAAAAAACTGTTGGGCTATGTTTTTCTCTCCACGGACATCGTGGATATTCCGGCCTATTCCGGCAAGCCCGTGGTGACGCTCATCGGCATGGATCCCCAGGGGCGTTTCACCGGCGCGAAAATCCTCAAGCATTCCGAGCCCATCCTGCTGCTGGGCATTCCCGAATCCAAGCTGATTGCTTTCATCCAGCAGTACATCGGCAAGTTTGTCGGCGACAAGGTGGAGATCGGCAAGTCCCATGCGGATCAGGGGGTTGTCGGCATGGACGCTATCAGCGGAGCGACCGTGACGGTCATCGCCCAGAATCAGGTCATGATGCGTTGCGCCATGGAAGTGGCCAAGCAGGTCGGTATTGTCAAGCCCAAGGTGCGCCCGCAGGCGAAATTCACGCCGCTCGATGAGCGTCTGAGCTGGGATGCGCTGGTCAAGGAAGGCAGCGTGCAGCATATGACGATCCGCGCTTCCGACGTGGGTTTGCCGCCCTCGCCCAAGCCTTATGTCGACATGAGTTTCGGGTATCTGAATACGCCGACGGTGGGCAAGAGCATTCTGGGGGAGCTGGCCTACAGTAATCTCATGGCGCGCCTCAAGCCGGGCGAGCATGCCATTTTCATTGTGTCCGATGGCATTGAATCCTTCAAGGGTTCCGGTTTCGTGCGTGGCGGGATCTACGACCGGGTTCAGGTCAGCCAGGATGGCGATGTCACCACTTTCCGCGATCTGGACTACCTGAATCTTTACGGCATACAGGCGGCAGGCGCGCGCGAGTACCGCGAATCCGCCATTTTCATCATTCGCAATCCGGGCTTTTCGGCCGCTTACCCCTGGAATCTGGTATTCCTCGGCAACAAGATGGACCCTGACACCGGGGCGCGCACCTTTGCCAGCTTTGAACATGAATACTGGCTGCCGGGGCGTTACCTCGAAGGCGGGCGGCCGGAATTCCAGCGGCCGGACGCCACCTGGCTGAAGGTCTGGAAAAGCCGCCCGGTCGAAATCGCCCTGTTCATCCTGCTGCTGCTGTCTGCCGGTGCTGTCTATGCCAGCCGCGATATTCTCGTGCGTCGCTCCGAGCGCAAGGATAAACGCTGGGTGTCCATCCCGAAGTACTCCTTATGGATATTGAGCATTGGCTTTGCGGGCTTCTTCCTCATGGCCCAGCCCTCGATCACGCAAGTGCTGACCTGGTTCCATTCCATCCTCTTCCAGTGGGAGTGGGGTCTGTTCCTCTCCGACCCTTTCATCTTCCTGTTCTGGATATTCATCATCATCACCACCTTCTTCTGGGGGCGGGGTATGTTCTGTGGCTGGCTGTGTCCTTACGGATCGCTCAGTGAGATCATTTTCAAGATCGCGGGCAAGATGGGCCTCGCGCGCTTCCAGACCCAGCTGCCCGATGCCTGGCACGACAAATTGAAATGGCTGAAATACGCCATCTTCCTGGGGCTCCTGTTCGTGTCGTTCTACTCGATGGGTCTGGCCGAAAAACTGGCCGAGGTCGAGCCCTTCAAGACGACTTTCCTCGTGGGCGTGTGGAACCGTTCCTGGCCCTTCGTTACTTATTTCGCCGTCCTGTTCGGTCTGTCGATGTTTATCGAGCGGCCGTTTTGCAAATACCTCTGCCCCTTGGGCGCGAGCCTGGCGATTCCCTCGACTTTCCGTTGGTGGGGCTTGAAGCGCAAGGCCGAATGCGGGCCTTGCAAGGCCTGTGCCGTGGGTTGCGGCTCGCAGGCCATTGCGGCGGCGGGCAGCATCGACCAGCGTGAATGCCTGCTGTGCCTGGATTGCATGGTGATGTACTACGACGAGCACGCCTGCCCGCCGCTGGCCAAGGAGCGCAAATCGCGTGAAAAGGCCGGGCAGCCGCTGACCCGTGTCGGGGCCGATGGTTATTACATTCCCATTCACGTCGTCCCCGCTACACCGGCTGCGGCTGCGGCTGCGGCGGCAACTGCAGCGGTTCCGGATGTCGCTGGGAAAATACCGCAGACCCAGCCTGCCGGCTTGCTTGCCTGGCTTGCGAATGAAACGATGGATCACCTGTTCCCCTGGAGCCGCGAAGGGGTGCAAAAGCGCAATGTCGCCGTGAAGGCACTGGCGGCCGCCGCGACGGTGCTGATGACCTGGCTGTGGCTTCTGGGCGCGGCAGGCAAGCTGGGGACGGGCATCATCCTCGGCTGGTGGCTGGCCTGGAGTGTTTATGAAATCATCGAACGCATGAACTGCAAGCCTTACGTCAAGGAAGGCCCGTGGTGGGGACGCACACTGCGCCCGGCCCGGTGGCCGGACATGATGGCCTATGTCGGCATGAAAAACCTGCTGATCGGTGTGGGGCTATTTCTGCTGATGAAAGCGATAGGGGTGCTGAATTTCCTGCAAGGCCTGCCGGAGCTGAAAGGGCTGTATTGATGTCGATGCGTATGGCCAAACCCCTGTGGCATCGGCTGGCAGCCCTGGCTGGTGCGTTTGCGCTGGTGGCAGCTCCGGCCTGGGCGGGCGAATGGCAGATCACGCCGGGCCAGCCGATTGCCACGGCCATCCGTCAGGCCCGGCCCGGCGATACGCTGCTGATCGCCCCGGGGCGTTACGAAGAAAATCTCCTGATCGACAAGCCGCTGACGTTGCGCGGTGCGGCGCAGCAGCGGCCCACCATCGACGGCGGCCTCAAGGGAGATGTCATCCGGGTGACGGCTACGGATGTGTCACTGGAAAACCTCATCGTCACGAACTCCGGCGACGACCTGGAAAAGCAGAATGCCGGCATCTACATCCAGCCCGGCGCGCATCGCGCCAAGGTGGTGAATTGCGTCATCGCTTACACCCTGTTTGGCCTGTGGATCGAGAAGGCCAACGATGTTGAAGTGCGCGGCTGCAACATCACCGGCATGCGGGATCATGCCTCGCCGCAGCGCGGTAATGGCATCCAGCTCTACAACACGCGCGGCCCCCGCATCATCGGCAACGACATCAGCTTCACCCGCGACGCGCTTTACGTCGATGTGACCCACCATGCCCTGTTCCGGAACAACCGCATGCACCATGCGCGCTACGGCACGCATTACATGAATTCCTACTACAACCTGTGGGAGGGGAATGAAACCTTCTACAACCGGGGCGGGCTGGCACTGATGGAAGTGCGTAACCAGCAGGTGAGAAATAACCGCGCCTGGGGTAACTCCGACCACGGCATCATGCTGCGAACCATCCAGGATTCAACGGTGGAGGGCAATATTGTCGCGGGCAACCAGCGCGGTTTTTTCATCTACGATGCCGAATTCAACACCTTGCGCGGCAATCTGGTGATCGACAATCAGGTGGGGGTGCACCTTTGGGCGGGCTCGACACGCAACCAGGTCGAGGAAAACGACTTCATCGCCAACCGCGAGCAGGTGCGCTATGTCGGCGCGAAAGACGAGCCATGGGGCGTGAAAAACGGCAACTACTGGAGCAACTACCTGGGCTGGGATCGTAATTCTGATGGCATTGGCGACGTACCTTATGAAGCGAACGACATGGTTGACCGGCTCTCCTGGCGGCATCCCATGATGAAGCTCCTGATGAGCAGCCCGGCCCTGCAGTCGCTGCGCCTGATCGCCCGCCAGTTCCCTTTGCTGCGTGCATCCAGCGTGGTTGACCCGAAGCCGCACATGCGGCCCTTTCACAACAACTGGAGAGAGTGGATTGGCAAGCGGTTTGATTAGCGTCCGTCAGGGGCGCAAGCATTTTGGTGAAATCCACGCCGTCGATGGCGTCGATCTCGATATCGACGCAGGCGAGATTTTCGGTTTGATCGGGCATAACGGCGCGGGCAAGAGCACCCTGTTCAAGATGCTGCTGGGCCTCTTGCCCGTGACCTCCGGCGAAATACGCATCAACGGCGCGGCGGTGGAAGGGGCCGGTTTTCGTGAAGTGCGGCGGCAGATCGGTTATCTGCCCGAAAACGTCGTGCTCTACGACAATCTGAGCGGGCTGGAAACGCTGCATTTCTTCGCGGATCTGAAAGGGGTCGCCCGTTCGGAAGCCGCCCCGCTGCTGGAAAAGGTCGGCCTGGGGCATGCCGCCGCCCGGCGCGTACGCGGCTATTCCAAAGGGATGCGCCAGCGGCTGGGGTTTGCCCAGGCGCTGCTGGGCAAGCCGAAGCTGCTCTTCCTCGACGAGCCCACCAACGGCCTCGACCCGGAAGGCATCCGAGAGTTTTACCGCATCCTGCACGAGATGAAGGCTGAAGGCGTGACGGTAGTCATCACCTCGCACATCCTGGCCGAAATCCAGGAGCGCGTCGATCGTCTCGCCATCATGAAGCTTGGCAAGGTGCAGGCACTGGGCACGCTGCAATCCCTGCGCGAGCAAAACGACCTGCCACTGCAGGTGACAGTGCATCTGGCGGACGATATCGTGGATCGCCTGCGCGAAGCCCTGGAGCATCTGGTGACGGCAGGGGTGCAGGTCGTCGATGAACAGGTGCGCCTGCAGTGCCGTCGACAGGACAAGATGGCGGTCTTGCAGGCTTTGTCGGCACTTGAAGGGCAGGTGCTCGATGTTCATGTGCGCGAGCCTTCGCTTGAAGACGTGTTTCTCGGCTACGCCGGCTAGGAAAGGATGATCTTGAAATCAATCGAATTCAGACAGATCGGCGTCATCGCCGGCAAGGAATTCTGGGATCGCATCCGCAACCGCTGGGTGCTCGCGGTTGCTGTGGTCTTTACCGCGCTGGCCCTGGTCATCGCCTATTTCGGCGCGGCCCAGCAAGGCAGCGTGGGCTTTCGCAGCGTCGAGCTGACCATCGCCAGCCTGGTGAGTCTGGTCATCTATCTCGTGCCGCTCATCGCGCTGATCCTCGGGTTTGACGCCATCGTCGGAGAGCGCGAGCGCGGATCACTCGATCTTCTTCTCTCCATGCCCATCACCCGGGTCGAACTGCTGCTGGGAAAGTTTCTCGGGCTGGCGGCGGCCCTGTCTTTTTCCACAGTCGCAGGTTTTGGCGCGGCAGGCGTGGTGCTCTCGTCCGGCATGTCCCTCAATGCCCTGTTCCATTACTTCGGCTTCATTTTCAGCTCGATACTGCTGGGCATGTCCTTTCTGAGTCTGGCCGTGTCCGTATCCGTCATCGCCAGCGACCGCACCAGTGCCAGCGGTATCGCCATTGCCCTGTGGTTTTTGTTCGTGCTCGTTTTCGACCTCTTGCTGCTGGGGATTCTCGTGGCGACGGGCGGCGAGATGGGCACGCTGGCCGGACAGCTCTTTCCCTATCTGCTGTTTCTCAATCCTGCCGATGTTTTCCGCATCCTCAACGTCTTCACGCTGGAAGAGGTGCGAACCCTGTATGGCCTGGCCACCGTCCTGCCGGAACACCTCTCGAACCCGGCACTCCTGGGGGGCGTGATGGTATTGTGGATCGTGGCCCCTCTTTCCTTTGCCGCATGGAGATTCAAATGAACATGGCGAAAACTGCTGTCCTGACCAGCATTGCGCTGCTGCTGGGCCCGGGGCTGATGAGTGCCTGCAGCCAGACGACGCAGGCTCCGGCCGCGCCGCTGGAAATCACCCAGGGAACCTCCTGCAGCCTGGATGGCATGCTGCTCGCCGATTTTCCCGGCCCCAAGGCGCAGATACAGTATGCCCAGGGGCCTGCGGACTTTTTCTGTGACACGGTGGAAATGTTTTCCATCTACCTGCGCCCCGAACAGCAAAAGCGTGTACGCGCCCTGTACGTCCAGGACATGGGCCGCGCTGACTGGAATCGTCCGCAAGGCCAGTGGATCGACGCCAAGACCGCGTTTTACGTTCAAGGCAGCAAGCTGAAAGGCTCCATGGGTGCGACCTTCGTTTCCTTCGCCGAGGAAACGGCGGCCCGGGGCTTCATTGAAAAAAACGGTGGCAAGCTCTACCGTTTCAACGAAATCACGCCGGATATGGCCGCACTCGATGGCGGCGCGCTTCACGATCAGAGGATGTAAGGCGATGGCCGACTTTTTTGATGGCATGGATTTCGAGGACGCCGGGCAGATGGAGCAGCTCTCCCGGCTGATTTTTGAATTCCGCATGAGCCGTGACAACCTGCTCAAACAATACGCTCTGCCCGATGCCGCCGCCCTGCTGGAAAAAATCCGCAGCGGCGAACTGCCCGAACACCCGACGTATGAGCATTACCTTTCACTGAAAATTCTCGATGACATGCGCGAAGCCATGCGCGGCGAGCTGAAGGATTTTCTGCCCAGGGTGAGACCTGCATGAGCCTGCATCTCGAATTGAAAGAACAGATCGAAGCCGCCTATGGCGATCACATTCCCGCCGGAGCCCTCCTGAAACAGGATGCCCTGCTGCTGCAGTTTGATAGCGGCCTGGCCATGGAACTGCGTTTTGCCTCGCCACAGGAATACGTCATCGGCTGGCTCTGGGGCGATGCCGAACTGCGGATCGACACAGCACCGCTGCACCCGGAGCTCAAAACCCAGCCGAACCATCTGCACGACGAAGAAGGCCGGGTGCGGGATGACCCGCTGACCCGGCCGGGGGAGGCTCCGTGGGACAACATCCGCCGGGTGATCGACGCACTCCAGACCGACCCCCTGCTATCACGCTATTGATCCAGCGCGATGATGCATGAACAGCCGCCTGTAGGGGCAGCCTTTACGGCTGCCCTGATGCATGAACCGTCGCCTGTAGGGGCAGCCTTTACGGCTGCCCGCAGCTCAGGGGCAGAATTTAAGGAGACGCTGATTAAATCAGATCCGTTCGGGCTGAGCTTGTCGAAGCCCTTGTTATTACAGGAGATGCCCTTCGACAGGCTCAGGGCGAACGGAATAAATCAGTGTTTCCTTAATCTTCTTCGTGCCGGATCAATAACTTTCAAGGAGCCACTGATGATGCACATTCCCCGTGTCTTGCGCGCGGTCTCCGTTTCTCTTGCTGCAGCCCTTTTTCTGCCTGGCCTGCCCGTCCTGGCCCAGGAAGCCGCTTCGCCCCAAAGCGTGGCCCGCGAAACCCGCTGCCCGGTTTGCGGCATGTACCCGGCGCGTTATCCGAAATGGATGGCACAGATAGCCTTTACCGACCGCACCACACAAGCCTTCGATTCGCCGGCCGAACTCTTCCGTTTTCTTGAGGACATGGCGAAATACGACAAAAAACACACGCGCAGCGATGTCGCGGCGATCTTCCTGAGCGATTACGCCCGTGGTGGCTGGATCGAAGGAAAACGCGCCTTTTTTGTGGCTGGCTCCAGCGCGCGCGGCCCGATGAACAACCCCGATCTACCCGCCTTCGGCAGCCTGGACGCCGCCGAACAGTTCGCCAGATCCAATGGCGGCAAGGTACTGGGCTTCGGGCAGGTGGCGCCGGAGGCGTTGAAAGAGCCGGAAAATTCCGGGCACGACCACGCCCATCATGGCCACTGAACTTGCTGGAAGCCGCACGTCGGAGCATCCCGCGAAGAGGGTTCAGGGCGAATAATGATTCGCCCCTACGGGGTGGGAAAATTTCAAATGCGATTGCCCTGGCAGGGAGAGGCTTGCAATCTCTGGATCATGTGTTAAAACGCTTGTTTGAAAGTGCCATCCTGAACCTGGGGATGCGATGACATGATGACACGATGACATTTTGACAAGGGGGAGCCATGGAAATGTTGCGCGGAAAGCTTGTACGGCGCGCTGTTGTTGCAACGCTGCTGTTTTTCGGAGTCATGAGCATTGCCGCACCGGCAGCCGCTGCCGGGCAGGGCAGCGAAACCCGGCCTCCTCCCGGTTATACCGCAACGAAATACCCCATCGTATTTGTTCACGGTCTGCTCGGTTTTGACAGCATCCTGAACGGCGTCCTCGATTACTGGTACAAGATCGTGCCCGACCTGCGGGCGGGCGGGGCGCAGGTGTATGTCACCCAGGTTTCCGGGCTCAATACCTCCGAGGAGCGCGGCGAGCAGCTTGCGACCCAGGTTCGCTACATCCTGGCCGCGACCGGTGCTGAAAAAGTCAATCTGATCGGACATTCGCATGGCGGCCCGACCATCCGCTATGTGGCAGGCATCATGCCGGAGGCCGTGGCCTCGGTGACGACAGTGGCCGGGCTGAATGCGCGTGGCCAGCCCTTGGCCGATATGGTCGATGGCATGAAGGGCAAGCCTTTGGGTGGGGTGCTCAAAGTGTTTCTCGAAGGGCTGGCCCGTCTCGAAGACCTGCTCTCCGGCAAGAAAAATGCCCCCGAGGATATGTTCAAGGCTTTCAGTGCCTTGAGCACGCCTGGCATGGCCGCATTCAATGCCCGCTTTCCCGCAGGTTTGCCGCCAGCCAGCTGCGATGTGCTCGATGGCCCCGAAGAAGTTGCCGGCATCCGTTATTACTCCTGGACGGGTAACGCCATTTTCACCACCGGGCTAGACCCCATGGACTACGTTTTCGGCATGACCCATGCCCTGACCAAGATGATGGACCAGGAAGACAAAACGGCGGGGGATGGCCTGGTGACGGTTTGTGCCTCGCGCCTGGGGCGGCAACTGGGCGTCTATAAACAGAATCACCTCGATGAGGTCAATAACTTCTGGGGGCTGGTGTCGCCCTTCGATGTCAGCCCGGTCGTGATTTATCGCGAACATGCCAATCGCCTGAAAAACCTGGGGCTGTGAGCCGGTGACACCGGTTTTTCAGCGTTCCCTTCTCCTGGGGGCCGGGGGGGTGTTTCTCCTGGGAGCTTTACTCTGGGGAGAGTGGCCGGCTGGCGAACCCGCCCCGGTTTTATCCGGGCTGCAGGCGTCGGCCTCCCTCCCGGAGGCAAGTCTTCCGCATGCTGCCGACCTTGCCCGGGCGGCTTCCCCGAATGCTCAGCCTGCAGCCGATGCCCGTCGGCCCTTGCCTGCTGATGTCGGGATTCAAAAACTGGATACGGCGGCCTGGCTGGCGCAAGGAGGGCATCCCTTGCTCAATGCTGACCTGATCCGGATTTTCGAGCAGATATCGGGGCGTGTGCAGGATCACCCCGAACGTGAGCTCGCCGGACGCATTCCAGCGGAATTTCTGGCGCAGGCACAGCGGCTGCTGGCACAGTACACACAGTACCGTGAGAGCCTTTCCCTGCTTCGGCCTGCCGATTACGGCACACAGCCTTCGCAGATGCTGGAAGGCATTCTGGGCGCGCGGCAAAACCTGCAGCAGCAGTTTTTCACCGCTGAAGAAATCGACGGCCTGTTCGGCGATGACAATCGTTACGATGCCTTTTCCGTGGAACGTCTGCGTATCAGCGAGCGCGATGACCTGAGCACAGCGCAGAAGGCGGCGATGATTGCTGAACGGTCTTCTGTCTTGCTGAGCCCGGCGCAACAGGAAGCGCGGGAGACGGCACTGTTGCCGACGCGCATTCTTGGCCAGAACGCCTCGATGGACCAGGCCGGGGTAACACCCGAACAGCGGCAGGCTACGCGCACCACGCAGTTTGGCGCGGCAGCCGCCGGGCGCATGGCAGAGGTCGACCGTCAGGAAGCCGCCTGGCAACAGCGCATCGCCCGTCTTGCCCGGGCGGATGAAGCAACACAGCAGCAGATGCGAAAAACGGAATTCACGCCCGCCGAACAGTTGCGTCTCGATGCCTCCCTGAGCCTGTACCGGGTCGGGCAGCAGCGGCTTCAGACGCGATGACCCGGCAGCTGACGGGCTACGAGTCTGCCTCCGCCTCTGTCTCGAGAAATTCCCGGACGCGCCGCAAGAGGCGTGACTCGACACCGGCTTCCAGCGGGTCGATGCTTTCGATGTCCGCCATACCGCGCAGCCAGGTGAGCTGACGTTTGGCCAGCTGGCGTGTGGCGTAAATGCCGCGATCACGCAACTCTCCCGGCGGCAGATGCCCTTCGAGCATCTCCCATGCCTGACGGTAGCCCACACAGCGCATGGAAGGCAGCCCGGCATCAAGCACATATTTTTTTCGCAGGCCCTCGACTTCCCCGACCAGGCCTTGTTGCAGCATGTCGCCAAAACGCAGCGCGATGCGCTCATGCAGCACCCGGCGCTCGCCTGGCACGAGGGCTAGGGCCAGCACCCGCCAGGGCAGGGGTGTTTTTTGCTGCTCGGCAAACAATGCATCCAGCGGCCTGCCTGTTAGCCGTACGATTTCCAGCGCGCGCTGGATGCGCTGGGCATCGGTCGGCCTGAGGCGGTCGGCGGTTTTCGGGTCATGTCGCGCGAGCTCCGCATGCAGGGCTGGCCAGCCCTCCTGCGCTGCCCGCACGTCGATTTCAGCGCGCAGCTGCAAATCGGCTTCAGGCAGTTCAGCCAGCCCTTCGCGCAGTGCCTTGAAATAAAGCATCGTACCGCCCACCAGCAGAGGGATGCGTCCTCGCGCATGGATGTCGGCCATCTCGCGCAGGGCGTCTTCACGAAACCGCGCGGCGGAATAACGCTCCTCGGGTGTGACGATGTCGATCAGCCGATGGGGAAAACGCGCCAGCAGACCAGCCTCGGGCTTGGCCGTGCCAATGTTCATGTCACGGAAAACCTGGGCCGAGTCGACGCTGACGAGTTCAAGCGGCAGGCAGCTGGCAAGATGCATCGCCAGATGCGTCTTGCCGCTGGCCGTCGGGCCCATGAGAAAAAGGGCAGGGGGCAGGGAGGGCATGACAGGGGGGGCAGATGGGCCGTGCTGGGGCGCGCCAGTATAACCGGCGTTGAAGGTAACCCCTGGATACGCGATTGCCCGGGCTTGCCATACAGAACCATCGAATCGGCATGGGTTCAGGGCGAATGATGATTCGCCCCTACGGGGTGTGAATCTTTGCCACGGGGCGAGGCAAACCTGGTGGGGCGGCTTGGTAAAATGCCGCTTTGTGCTTCGCGGATAACATCATGGATTTTTCCAGTCAGAACACTAAAGCCCGGGATATTGCCCGCGCCCTGGTATCCGGCTTTGACCGGCATTACCGCCGCATTCGTCGCTGTGCTGCCGAAGCGCGGGAGCATTTCGATGCTGGCGACTGGCAAGCCATCCAGCAATCGGTTCGGGACCGGATTGCCTTTTATGACGAGCAGGTCAATGAAACCGTGCGTCGCATGGAGCGCGAGTTCAAGGCGCAGCAGGATGATGACAAGGTCTGGCGGCAGGCCAAGCTCGAATTTATCGGCATGCTGCTGGATCACCAGCAGCCCGAACTGGCGGAAACCTTCTTCAATTCCGTTTTCTGCAAAATTTTGCACCGCACCTACTTTCACAACGATTTCATTTTCGTTCGCCCCGCCGTTTCGACGGAATATCTCGAATCGGACCACCCCATCTACCGCAGCTACTACCCGAACGAAACCGGTTTTCGCAGCGTCATTCGCCAGATCCTGATGGATTTCGGCTGGCAACGCCCCTTTGAAAACATCGACCGCGATATCGACAATCTCTGTCTGGCGATGGCACGTCATCTGGGCGAATGGCCCGAGCGCGAATACAACCTCCAGGTTCAGGTGCTGCAATCCGCCTTTTACCGAAACAAGGCCGCCTATATCATCGGCAAGGCCATCAATGGCGGAATGGAATATCCTTTTGCCGTACCAGTGCTGCATTCGCCGGAAGGCAAGCTTTATGTTGATGCCATGCTGTTCGACGCCTCCTGCATCGGCACACTGTTTTCCTTGTCCCGTGCCTATTTCATGGTGGATATGGCCGTACCTTCCGCCTATGTGCAATTCCTCCGGAGCATCATGCCAGGCAAGCCGCGTTCCGAGCTCTACACCATGCTGGGGCTGGGCAAGCAGGGCAAGACCATGTTCTTCCGCGACCTCATCCGGCATCTGCAGCATTCGCAGGACCAGTTCATCGTCGCCCCCGGCATTCGCGGCCTTGTCATGCTGGTGTTTACCCTGCCGTCCTACCCCTATGTCTTCAAACTCATCAAGGACGTGTTTGGCAGTTCCAAGGAAGTCGACCACGAAACGGTGCGCCGGAAATACCAGATGGTCCGGCAGGTCGACCGGGTCGGACGCATGGCCGATACGCTGGAATTTTCCAATGTCGCCCTGCCCAAGGCCCGCTTCTCGGCCGCCCTGATCGACGAGCTCCATCAGCAGGCTCCCTCGCTCATCGAAGAAGACGACGAATTCATCGTCATCAAGCACCTTTATATCGAGCGGCGCATGCAGCCACTGAACATTTATCTGGACAAAGCCGAGCGGGAAGACCGCCAGGATCGCATCGACCACGGGGTGCGTGAATACGGTAACGCGATTCGCGAGCTGGCCATCGCCAACATATTCCCGGGCGATCTGCTCTGGAAGAACTTTGGCGTGACGCGTTATGGCCGTGTCGTGTTCTACGATTACGACGAAATCGAATACATGACCGACTGCAAGTTCCGCAAGATACCGCCAGCACCCAATCCTGAAATGGAACTCTCCGGCGAAGTCTGGTATCCCGTCTCGCGCACGGACATCTTTCCCGAAGAATTCTCCACCTTCCTGCTGACATCCCCACGCATCCGCGAAGCCTTCCGGCGTTTTCATCCCGACCTGTTCGACGTGAAATTCTGGCAGGAAACCCAGGCCGAGATTTCTCGCGGGGTGGTCAAGGATTTCTGGCCCTACCCGGAATCCCTGCGTTTTTGCAACCTCCACACCGGAGACGGAAAAACGACCTGCGGTGAAGGTGCATGAGCCTTTGGGCCTACAGAAAGCCTGTGAGCATATAAGCGTATGAGCCGCATCATCCTTTTCAACAAACCCTGCGGGGTCATGACACAGTTTTCCCCCGTCGAAGGCCGGCAGACGCTGAAGGATTACATTGCCATCCCCGGCATCTACCCGGCGGGGCGTCTGGATGCCGACAGCGAGGGCCTGCTCCTGCTCACCGACGACGGACGCCTGCAACACCAGCTTAGCGACCCGCGTCACAAGCAGCCGAAAATTTACTGGGCGCAGGTCGAGGGCGACCCGACCGACGAAGCCTTGAGCCCCCTGCGCCGCAGCATGGATCTGGGAGATTTTCACACGCAGCCGTGTCGTGCCAGCCTCATGGACGAGCCCGCCGGGCTCTGGCCGCGCACCCCGCCCATCCGCTACCGGAAGGAAATTCCGACCCGCTGGCTGCAAATCGAACTGCGCGAAGGCAAGAACCGCCAGGTTCGCCGCATGACCGCCAAAGCAGGTTTCCCCACGCTACGCCTGATCCGCTGGGCCATCGGCCCCTGGACGCTGGAGGGGCTGCAGCCCGGGGAGTGGCGGGAGGTGACGAATTATTGACCCGGCCCGATAAAGCCTAAAGCTTTCGCCGGGGCGACGACTTTGTGCATTTGCGCGCTGGATCAATAACTGGACGCGCAGGTTGACTCGTCACCCCGGCGAAAGCCGGGGTCCAGTGGCTTGGGCCTGGCCGGTTATTGATTCGGCCCGATAAAGCCTAAAGTTTTCGTCATTCCGGCGAATGCCGGAATCCAGTGGCGGATGGGTTTCCCCCTCCTGGGCCCCGGCTTTCGCCGGGGCGACGGCTTTGTGCATTTTCGCGCTGGATCAATAACTGGACGCGC
>CAZFPI010000071.1:0-14018 GCA_964521075.1 uncultured Sterolibacterium sp. | reverse complement strand
CCTATGGCCGCGACACACGCGGCATGATCCGCCAGCACCAGTTCGACAAGGTCGAACTGGTACAGGTCGTGCATCCGGAAAAATCCTGGCAGGCACTGGAAGAACTCACCGGTCACGCCGAAGCCATTCTCCAGAAGCTCGGCCTGCCCTACCGGAAAATGGCCCTGTGCAGTGGCGACATGGGCTTTTCCGCCGCCAAGACCTACGATCTCGAAGTCTGGCTGCCCGCGCAAAACACCTACCGCGAAATCTCCTCCTGCTCCAACTTCGAAGCCTTCCAGGCCCGCCGCATGCAGGCGCGATTCCGCAACGAAAAAAACAAGCCGGAACTCGTGCACACCCTCAACGGCTCCGGCCTGGCCATTGGGCGCACTCTCGTAGCCATCCTGGAGAACTACCAGAACGCCGACGGCAGCGTGACCATCCCTGACGTACTGCAAGCCTACACGGGCGGCCTGACCCGTCTCTCACCAGCAGGCTGAAGAGCAGGCTTCCCGGCGGGAAGCCGGGTCGGCAGGCTCATCGACGAAGCCGCATCGAAATGAAATTCCTCATGACGATGCTGTGGCTCGAAACGCGAAAGAATGTCGTAGAACTTCCGGACATTTTCGACCATGATGACGGCCTCCCCCCCACGCGCCCGGCCACTTTTTAGCCGTTTGTAATACTCCGGGCGCGCCATCAAGGGCAAAACCTGCTTCATCTCGTACCACGAACGCGGGTCCCGGTTGAGCGATTTTGCGATGGCCAGCGCGCCATTCATATGCCCCTGCCCCAGGTTATAGGCGGCCATCCCCATCCAGGTACGGTCCGGCTGCGGGATATCCCTGGGCAGGGCGTCGATGATCTCGGACAGGTAGCCCGCCCCGGCGCGGATGCTCTGCCTGGCATCGAGCCGATTACTTACCTTCAAACGATCCGCCGTCTCCTCGGTCAGCATCATGATGCCGCGCACATTGGTCGGCGAAGTCGCCAGTGGGTTCCACATCGACTCCTGATAAGCCAGAGCCGCCAGCAAACGCCAATCGATACCGGTAGCCGCCTGTGCGGCCACGAAATCCGCCCGCAGCCTGGGCAAGGTCGTACCGATGCGTTTGAGGAACTCTGCAATCGAAAACGGCTCCAGCCGATGAATATGACCAAAATAACGATCATTCAGCCGCGCCAGTGTGCCATCTTGCTGAACACGGGCGATGAAAGCCTGGGCCCGGGCATAAATAACCGGGTCCCCCGCCACCGGAAAAGCCCAGGCAAAGCGGATTTCACCTGGCAGCTTCTGGGCGACCTGCAGATCTGGAAAGAAATTCGACGCAATATCGAAATGCAGGCTATCCGTCGCCGCCAGTTCCGATTTCCGTTCACTGACACGTCCTAGCAGGTCGATCTCGCTCAAGCCACGCTGTTCGATGACAAAAAATGGCCGCCACGAAACCTTATCCACCGCATGGTCTGAAAAATGACGGGCATTCAATGCCTTGAGCGCGGCAGCCTCGGGAGAACCCTCGAGCACCTCGATTGATTTCCCGGCAAGCTCTGAAGGATCATCCAGATCAACACTATCGGACGACTGCACCAGCAACTGCCCTGCCCGGCGCAAGGGATGTGAATAACGAACCCCCTCGGTATTTTCAAGCACCATCGCGGAGGCTGCCATATGCGCCTTGCCCGCACGAAGCAAAGAGATCAGCTCATCATGATCATGTACAAGAATGGTTCGCAGACCCAGCCCCTGCTCCCGGGCAAAACGCTCGATCAATTCACGCTCGAACCCACCGCCGTCCTCCTGGACAAAGGCAGGCGTATCACGCAACGCCACCACCAGCTCATCGCGCGGCAGCGGTACGTCAACGCGTGTGCAGCCCGAAAGCAGCGTCGCAACAACGAAAATGAAACCGAGCCAGAAACGCATGGGCGGGCCTCAGGTTTCCCCCGGACTAGGGAGGGGATAAGTCCGACAGGTCTTGGCCTTCACAAAAAAGACCTGCTCGCAACATTCTTGCATCCAGCCACCGGCGTCCATTCTGACGACGAGCCGCGATTTTAACAGACCGCCCAGGCGGCCCAGAACCGTCACGAGCCATCCGGCAATCCGCCCAAAATCACCGGACGGCCTGACAATACAAAATTTGCAACAAACTTTCCTTGCCTGCTGTTTTTTTAAAATCTGGCTGATATAATTTTCGGCTGACTGGCTAAACCCCGGTCAAAAAGATCTTTTTGCCTTACTCCTTATCGATAAAGGGAATCAAAAAATGAAGCACTCGCTCCTCGTTGCCGCTCTCCTCGCCCTCTCCGTTGCTGCTTGCAGCAAGCCCGCTCCGGCCCCCGAAGCTGCTCCGGCTCCTGCCGCTGCTCCCGCTCCGGCCCCCGCCGCTCCGGCTGCCCCGGCTGCTGACGCTGCCAAGCCCGCTGACGCTGCTGCTCCGGCTGCTGACGCTGCCAAGCCCGCTGACGCTGCTGCTCCGGCTGCTCCGGCTCCCGAAGCCAAGCACTAAGCTGCAAGAAGTACGAAAAGCCAGCCTGCGGGCTGGCTTTTTTTTGGCTCAGACAAACAAAGAAACAAAAAAGCAAAGCGTAAAAAACACAAATCAAAAACCGCTGCGCTGACATCGTCTACCGGAGGCAAAGAGCATGTTCCCATCCCGATCGAATTTCCCCGAACATCGCCGCATCCTGCCTCTTATCGCCCTGCTCGCCTTCCTGCTCTCCCTGCCGATGCTGGGAAGCGGCCTGTTTCTCGATGATTTCGAGCAACGCATCAAACTGCTCACGGGAGATACGACCAACATCTTCCAGACATTCCGCTACGGCGACCCTTTCACCGACGGCCTGATCCAATCCGGCGTGCTCCCCTGGTGGACGCATGAAGCCACCAAAACCAATTTTTTCCGCCCCCTGGCCGAAGTTTTTCTCAGGCTCGACTACGCGCTCTGGCCTGACAACTTCGCGCTGATGCACCTGCATTCCAACCTCTGGTACGTCGCACTGGTCATCATTGCCGGCCTGGCCTATCGTGCGATCATCCCCGGCATCTGGGCCGCCGGACTGGCTGCCACCCTCTTTGCCATCGACGGTTACCATGCCGGTGCGGTCATCTGGCTATGCAACCGCAACGTCCTCATCAGTCTGAGCTGCGCCTTGCTCTGCCTGCTCTGCCACCGCCGTGAAACCCTGCCCTGGCGGATACTTGCTGCCGGATTTTTCGCCCTGGGGCTCTCCAGCGGCGAATCGACGCTGGCCATCAGCGGCTACCTCCTGGCCCATGAAGTTTTTCTGGCCCCAGCCTCAGACGGCTGGATAAAGCGTTTCCTGCGCCTCCTCCCTTACGGACTGATCGGCCTGGCCTACCTTGCCTGGTGGCGATACGCCGGATATGGCACGGACGGCCCCGGCTTCTACATCGACCCGGGGCGCAACCCCCTATTCTTTCTGCAAGAAGCCGCCTTTCGTGCGCCGGCCTACCTCGTCAGCCAGTTACTACTTCTGCCCGCCGAAATTTTCAGTGCCCTTGAAACGCCGGGAGTGCGGGAACACGCCATGCTGCCGGGAACGATCTACGCATGGAGCATGCTGGCCATCCTGATCTGGTTTTTCTGGCCCCTCCTGTGCCGCAGTGCTCAGGCACGCTTCTTTGCACTGGGCATGGTCATCGCCGTGCTGCCGATTTGCGGCGTCACCCTGGTCAGCCGCGCGCTCTGGTACGTAGGCTTCGGTGCTACCGGCCTGATTGCCCTGCTCGTCGATCACCATCGAAACACCGGCATCGGCACAGTCCCCGAAACCAGCCAGCCTTCGCGCCCCGGCATGCGCGTCTTTGTCGGGCTGATGATCGTACTGCACCTGTGGCTAAGCCCCCTGCTCTATCTCACCACTATCGCCGGGTTCGACTTCATCAATCGCCAGTGGGACTCACAAACGGTACACCTGCCCAACATCAGCCCGACCCCGCGACGCCTCCTGCTGATCTCCACCCAGAATCACTGGACAAACATCACCTTCCCTCACCTGAAAGACCGTGCCCTATCCCTGGGCAAAACGCCCTCACGCCCAATGCCAGCCATCGAAGAGGTACACGCCCTGACAGAAGGCCCGGGGCGTTACCGTCTGGAGCGTCCCGATGCAGACAGCCTGCGAATCCACACTGACCGCCCCTTCATCACACTGCGCCCCGCTCCCTGGCACTTTACTGCGGGTGAAGTCCTGCAAAGAGGCCCATTGAACGTCAAAATCCTCGCCGTCTCCCCGCAGGGCGCACCGACAGACATCGAATACCGCTTCACCCCGGGGACACTCTCCGTTCTGGAAGTCATGGAATGGAAACGCGACCATTTCGTCGCCGCCAGCCTGCCCGACATCGGCAGTCACCGCGAGATCATGGTCGAGTAAAATCGGCGGCTATCCAAACCTTCAAGGCTCCTGCAATGTCCGGCAACACCATTGGCACACTGTTTTGCGTCACCTCCTTCGGCGAATCGCACGGCCCGGCCATCGGCTGCGTAGTTGACGGCTGCCCGCCCGGGCTCACCCTCGACGCCACCGACATTCAAGCCGAGCTGGACCGTCGCAAGCCCGGCACTTCACGCCACGTCACCCAGCGACGCGAGCCCGACGAAGTGGAAATCCTCTCCGGCGTCTTTGAAGGAAAAACCACCGGAACCCCCATCGCCCTCCTGATCCGCAACCAGGACCAGCGCAGCAAGGATTACGGCAACATTGCCCAGTCCTTCCGCCCGGGCCACGCTGACTACGCCTACTGGCAAAAATACGGCATCCGCGACTATCGCGGCGGTGGCCGGTCTTCCGCCCGCGAAACCGCCGTGCGCGTCGCCGCCGGGGCCATCGCAAAAAAATGGCTCAAGGCCCGTTACGCCATCGAAATCACCGGCTGCATGACCCGCCTGGGCGACATTGACATCCCCATCACCGACTGGAACGTCGTGGGTGAAAACCCCTTTTTCGCCGCGAATGCCGCCATCGTGCCGCAACTCGAAGCTGCCATGGACGCCCTGAGAAAATCCGGAGACTCCATCGGCGCGCAGATACACGTTCAGGCCCGTAACGTCCCCGTTGGCTGGGGCGAGCCCGTCTATGGCCGACTCGATGCGGATCTGGCCGCTGCCATGATGAGCATCAATGCCGTGAAAGGCGTGGAAATCGGCGCAGGATTTCGCAGCGTCACCCAAAAAGGCAGCGAGCACGGCGACGAGCTGACGCCACAAGGCTTCCTGTCAAACCATGCAGGCGGCATCGTTGGCGGCATCTCGACCGGCCAGGACATCCTCGTCAATATCGCCATCAAGCCGACATCCAGCATCCGCCTGCCGCGCCGATCCATCGACCTGGCCGGGCAAGCCACCGAAGTGGAAACACACGGCCGCCACGACCCCTGCGTCGGCATCCGCGCCACGCCCATCGCCGAAGCCATGCTCGCACTGACCCTGATCGACCACGCCCTGCGCCACCGCGCACAATGCGGCGATGTTGTCTGCCCGACGCCAAAGATCCCGGCCAGCCCGCCTGGCTGACCCCGCGCAGAAGCAATGTCGCTGCCCCACTGGCGTCTTTCCGCCTGGTATTTCTTTTACTTCGCCTTCGTCGGTGCATACATGCCGTATTTCGGCGTGTACCTCCAATCACAGGGACACTCCGCCTGGGACATCAGCCTGCTGCTCTCCCTGATGCAAATCATGCGGCTCGTTGCCCCGAATCTTTGGAGCACACTGGCCGAACGTCACCACCGCGCGGCCCCCGTGGTACGCATCACCACCCTGCTGTGTCTGCTCAGCTTCAGCACCATCTTCTTCAGCCAGGGCTTTGCCAGCACCTTTCTCGTCATGGCCTTGCTCTCCTTCTTCTGGAGTGCGGCCCTGCCGCTCGTCGAAGCGATGACGCTCAAACAACTCGCCGGTCAGGTTGCCAGTTACGGGCGCATCCGTGTCTGGGGCTCCATCGGCTTCGTCATCGCCGTACAGGCCATCGGCGCGCTGCTCGACGCCAACCCTCTATCCAGCCTGCTCTGGATCTGCCTTGCACTGCTCGCCCTGTTGCTTGCCTGTACGCTCACCCTCCCCGAGCCCGCTCCGGCCCCGGTGGCAACATCCACACCCGGCCCGGCCAGCTCGCTTCGCAGCCTATTGACCCACCCGCACATCCTCCCGCTGTTATGGGCAAGCTTCCTGATGGCCGCCGCCCATGGGCCGCTATACGTTTTCTACTCCATCCACCTCGTCGCCCATCACTACCCCAAAGCCATGATCGGCGCACTCTGGTCGCTGGGCGTCATCGCGGAAATCCTCGTCTTCATGCTCATGCCCGCCCTGCTGCGGCGTTACACGCTGAAAGGCATTTTGCTAACCACCTTCGCCGCCGCCGTACTGCGCTTTCTGATGATCGCCTGGGGTGCTGAATCGCTGCCTGTCCTCCTGCTGGCACAACTTCTTCACGGCCTGACCTTCGGGGCTTTCCACGCCGCCATGGTCGCCCTGCTGCACCAATGGTTTCCGGGCAAGGAGCAGGCACGCGCCCAGGCACTCTACGGCAGCATCTCCTTCGGCGCGGGCGGCATGCTGGGCGGGCTGCTAAGCGGCCAGACCTGGGAAATCATCGGCCCGGGCTGGACTTACAGCCTGGGCGCGCTATGCGCTCTCGGAGCCTTGCTGACCGCCTGGCGAGGCATTCCTGAACTACCCAAAAACCCGCCGCCCCTCTGAATCGCCGAGTGCTGGCCTTGGCGAGCAGGAGAGCAGCCCGGCACAGCCGGGGCGAGTCCCGGCAGGGTTGAAATTAAAGCCGCATGCCGTGGCATCGCGCGAAGGCGGCTCGGGGCGAATGACAATTCAGGGCGAATAATGATTCGCCCTGACGGGGTGGGAAAATCTCGAATGCGAATGCGATTGCCCTGTCCCCAGACAATAACGAGCCCTCCGCCTGTGCGATAATTTCCGGTTCGAGACTGTCTGATCTGACGCCATGCCCTGCCTCACAAGCAAACCATGGCCCCCTTTACCGAGGAATCCGAATCATGCGTACAACATGCTTGCTACTGACGCTTTGCGTTCTCCTGGCAGCTTGCAACACCGTCAAAGGCATCGGCAGGGATATCGAAAAGGGTGGCGAAGCCATCCAGCGCGTCGCCCATTAAACATCAGGCATCCCGCTGCGGGGAGCCATGAAAACGCAACATCACGCAACATCATCCACACAAAAAAAGGGAGCAGGAAAATGAAGAAGGCAGGTCTGGTCGGTTGGCGCGGCATGGTAGGTTCGGTGCTGATGCAACGCATGCGCGAAGAGAATGATTTCGCCCTGATCGACCCCGTTTTCTTCACGACCTCCAACGTCGGCGGCAAAGGCCCTGACGTCGGCAAAGGCCCCAGCGCGCTAAAAGACGCCAGAGACATCAATGAACTGGCCGCCATGGACATCATCATCTCCTGCCAGGGCGGCGATTACACCACCGAGGTTTTCCCAAAACTTCGCGCCGCCGGGTGGAAAGGCTACTGGATCGATGCCGCGTCGACGCTACGCATGGAAGATGATGCAATCATCATCCTCGACCCGGCCAACCGCGACGTCATCGACCGCGCGCTCGACCAGGGCGTGAAAAACTATATCGGTGGCAACTGCACCGTCAGCCTGATGCTGATGGCACTGGGCGGGCTCTTCCGCGAAGGGCTCATCGAATGGCTGACCTCGATGACCTATCAGGCCGCATCAGGAGCCGGGGCGCAAAATATGCGAGAACTCCTGCAACAAATGGGCGAAGCCCATCGCGTCGCCGAAAGCATGCTCAAAGACCCCGCCTCAGCCATTCTCGACATCGACCGCGAAGTTGCCGGCATCCTGCGCGACGAAGCCTTCCCGAAATCCAGTTTTGGCGTACCGCTCGCCGGCTCGCTCATTCCCTGGATCGACAAGGATCTGGGCAATGGCCAAAGCCGTGAAGAATGGAAAGGGGCGGCCGAAACCAACAAAATCCTCGGTCTCGAACAATCCCCCATTCCCGTCGACGGACTGTGTGTGCGAATCGGCGCGATGCGCTGCCACTCACAGGCACTGACCATCAAACTGAAAAAAGATATCCCCCTGAGCGAGATCGAATCCCTGCTGGCGCAAGGCAACGACTGGGTCAAGGTCATCCCCAACCAGCGCGAAATCACCATGAAAGAACTCACGCCCACCGCCGTGACGGGCACACTGGGCGTTCCGGTAGGCCGCCTTCGCAAGATGTCCATGGGTAACGAATACCTCTCCGCCTTCACCGTCGGAGACCAGCTTCTGTGGGGCGCGGCAGAACCCCTGCGCCGCATGCTGCGTATTCTGGTTGACTAAGAAAAGACACTCGCCAAGCCCCCGCATACCTGAGAGTAAGGTTTAGCTTGCACAGCTAAGCTCATGATGTTATTTTCTTTGCATGTATCTTTCCCATGCGGGAGGCTTTGTGAAAAAAACAACGATCAACACGCAACTCAAAGCGGGAGCACTCGCACTCGCGCTGGCAACGCTACCGGCAGGCTCCCAGGCTGCAGGGCTGGGCAAGCTCACGGTGTTTTCCGTAATCGGGCAGCCGCTACGCGCTGAAATCGACATCACCGCCAGCCGCGAAGAAGCCATTTCGCTCCGCGCAAAAATCGCCTCTTTCGATGCCTTCCAGAAAGCCGGGATCGACTACGCCAGCGTACTCAGCGGCATCCGCGTCTCGATCGATCAACGCGCCGATGGCCGTCCCTACCTGCAACTCCGCTCGGACAAGGCCATCTACGACCCCTTCCTCGACGTACTGCTCGAAGTCAACTGGGCATCGGGCATGCTCGTACGGGAATACACCTTCCTGCTCGACCCGCCCGACTCCCTGAACAAATCCCCGGCCCAGGCCGAACCTGTCTCGCCGCCCACCGTCGCGGCCAAAACAACCTCCATTGCCCCCGCCACACGGGAAGCAACCGCAGCCACAGAAACAACGAAGCCTGCCGGAAAATCCGCCAAGGCAAGCAAACCAGGCAAATCGCTACCCAAAGAAGCCCCCAAAAAAGAATCTCCTGCCGAAGAAACACAGACACAGACACCGACACCGGAGCAGACCGGAGCCACGCACCAGGTCAAACCGGGCGAAACGCTCGGGCGAATCGCCAGCAAACTCCAACCCGAAGGCGTCGACCTCGACCAGATGCTGGTCGCCCTGTTTCGCAACAACCCTGAAGCTTTCGATGGCAAAAACATCAACCGCCTGAAAGCCGGAAAAATTCTGGCCGTCCCCGATGCGGCCGCAGTTGCCGCCATCGACACCAAAGAGGCGCGCCAGTTCATCGTCGCCCAGTCGGCTGATTTCTCCGCTTACCGCCGCAAACTCGCCTCGGCTGCCGCCACTACTCCCGCCCCACGTGAAGAATCCGCCGGGCAATCCACCAGCGGCAAGGTCGAACCGCGCGTCGAAGAAAAAACGCCCACCGTCACCGGCAAGGACAAACTCGAAATCTCCCGCTCTGCGGCTGCACGGGGTGGCGACGCCAAGACACCGAACGCGCAGGCCGCTGCAAAAGAAGAAGATCGCCTCGCCAAAGACAAGGCTCTCAAAGACGCCAACAGCCGGGCTGCCGAACTCGACAAAAACCTGGCAGACATGAAAAAGCTGCTGGAGCTGAAAAGCCAGGGGATGGCCGACGCCCAGAAACAGGCGCAAGCAGCCAAAACCACCCCGGCCCCGGCTGCAGCGCAGCCCCAGCCGCCCGCAGCAGGCAAACCGGCTGCACCCAAACCTGCCCACCCAACGCCTCCGGTCGCCGCCAAGCCAGCGGAACCCGCAAGTGCACCGCTAGCGGCCAAACCGGCAGAACCCAAAGACGCCAAGGCCAAAGATTCCGGGGAAACCAAACCGGGCGAACCCGCTGCCAATAAACCTGCCGCCGACAAGCCTGCCGAACAGGCGGCCACACCGCCCGTCGCAGCAGAAACACCCAAGGCCGGGGAAGCCGCTGAAAAACCAGCCCAGGCTCCAGCCCCCGTCAAACCGGCGCGCAAAAAAGTGCTGCCGCCCCCGCCCCCGCCGGAAGAGCCCGATTTCATCGAAGCCAATCCGGAACTGCTCATGGGTGGAGGCGGCATCCTCGCCCTGCTGCTAGGCTACCTGGGCTTCAGCCAGTGGAAGAAAAAGCGCAAACCCAAGGAAGAAAAAACCGCCGACACCACAGGCCCCAGCAGCCAGAGTGAACCTTCGATCAACTCGGTCTTCGGCAATGCCTCAGGCCAGACGGTCGACACGGGCAGCAACCTGGGCAACAGCTCCCTGGATGCAGATTTCAGTGTTGCCAGCGTCGGCGGCGTCGAATCCAACGAAGGCGTCGACCCCATCGCCGAAGCCGACGTCTACATGGCCTATGGCCGCAACGCCCAGGCCGAAGAAATCCTGCTGGACGCGCTCAAAACCGAGCCGACACGCCACGCCATTCACGTCAAGCTCCTGGACATCTACGCAGCCCGCAAGAGCCTGAAGCAGTTTGAGGCCATTGCAACCGACCTGCGCGACCAGACCGGCGGCAACGGAGACGAATGGGATCAGGCCGTCATCCTCGGCAAGCAGATCGACCCGGATAACCCGCTGTACTCCGAAGGCGCGCCCGCACCCGTCGCCGAAGACGAATACGATCCGGCGGCTACCATGGTCATGTCTGCAGACGAAATGGAACAACTCGCCCGCGACCTCGCTGCCCCCGGCAACACAAGCAACGAAGGCAACGAAGGCAACGAAGCCGCTGTTGCCGAGCCGATCGAGCCGGAAGAAACCGCCGAATCGCTCGATTTCGAACTGGATCTGGGCGGCGACAGCGTACTCGAAGCCACCGGGCCTGAATCCGATGCCGCCCCCGGAATTCCGGCCGCAACCCCGGGCGACAACTCCGTCATGGACTTCGACCTGGGAGTCGATGAACCCGCCGTGGCCATCAACACCCCCCCTGCTGCCAGCAATGGCGACAGCGGCATGGATTTCGACCTGAATATCGACGCTCCTTTCCCGGGAAAAACAGCAGCCCCCGAGGAGGATGACCTGAAGTTCGACCTGGGCAATGCGGAAGGAAAGAACGGAACCAGCGAAGCCCCTGCGGCCCTGAGCGTCGACCTCTCATCGATCAGCCTCGATCTCGAAGCCCCCGCCCCTGCGCCAGAACCCGCCGCCTCGCCTGCCACATCCGGGGCCGCGCTGGAAATTCCGCCGCTCTCACCTGCGGCAGAAGCCCTCTCCACGCCGCTTGCCTTCGCCGAATCCACCCCGGCCGACGACGGCACACCAGATGCGCCAGCCTCACCGGAAGTCGACACCAAGCTCGAACTGGCCTCGGCCTACGAAGAAATGGGCGACAAGGAAGGTGCGCGCGAACTGTTGCAGGAAGTCTTGAACGAAGGAAACAACGCACAAAAAGCTGCAGCGCGCAGCAAGCTGGAACAGCTCGGCTGATTCACACAGCCCCGCCTGCAAAACCGCGCCGGTGAAACATCAAACCGGCGCGGTTTTTTCTGCCCCAACCGCTTCACGCCAACCCATCGCCATGAAACCGCACCCTGCCAGCCTGCTCCTGGCCTGGCTTGCCATGGCCTTCTCCCTGCAATGGCTCCCCCTGTCCTGGCTGCTGGGGCTGACTCCCTTCATCCTCATCCCGGGGCTATGGCAGGCAAAGCACCGCTTCCTGTCGATGCTCCGCCGCGCCCGCTGGCTGCTCCTGTCCATTCTCGTGCTCTTTGCCCTCGCCACCCCGGGCGAACCCCTGCCCGGCCCACCCGGCTCGCTGGGCATCACCCTGGAAGGCTGCCGGCTCGCGCTCTCCCACACCTTGCGCCTGACACTCCTGCTTGCCTTGCTTGCCCTGCTGCTCGAACACATGGGCATCCCCGAACTGATTTCCGGGCTTCACACCCTTCTTTCCCCCATGGGCAATCACCCGCAACGCAGTCGTCTGGCACTGCGCCTCATGCTCGTACTGGAATACGTCGAAAAAGCCCGCCAGAGCAGTCACGGAGTCACCAGAAAAAACTGGCAGGACTGGCTGACACCGCAAGCCGCCCTGGAAGATAATCAGGAAACGCCCATCGAACTCCCCCTGACACCTCTCACACTGGCTGACAAGCTCCTCATGGCACTCGCCCTGCTCACCGCTTTCGCACTTGGCCTCGGCAGCCCGCCCGCATGAAACGCTTTGCCCTGGGCATCGAATACGATGGTGCTGCCTTTCGTGGCTGGCAGTCACAAGCTCACGGCCAGACGGTTCAAGATGCACTGGAGCGGGCACTAACTTCCGTTGCGAGCAAGGAAATCCGCGTGATTTGTGCCGGGCGCACCGACGCAGGCGTTCATGCCCTGGGCCAGATCGTCCATTTCGACTGCCCGGTGGATCGCCCGGCGACCGCCTGGGTCCGGGGAACAAACGCCCACCTGCCGCCGCAAGTCGCCGTGCGCTGGGCAAGCGAAGTCGACCCCCGCTTCCACGCCCGCTTCGATGCCTTATCAAGAAGCTACACCTACCTCCTGCACAACCACCCGGTTCGGCCGGCCCTGCGGCACGGCCACATCGGCTGGCATCACCGCCCCCTCGACGCCGGCCACATGCACGAAGCAGCGCAGGCCCTGCTGGGAGAACAGGATTTCTCCGCCTTTCGTGCCGCCGAATGCCAGGCAAAAACGCCCGTCAAAATCATGCACGAAGCCCGCGTCCGCCGCCACGGCGAAATCATCGTTTTCGATTTCCGCGCCAGTGCCTTCCTGCAGCACATGGTACGCAACATCGTCGGCGCACTCGTGCATGTCGGCCAGGGGCGCGAACCGGTCAGCTCCATCCCCCGCCTGCTGGCCAGCCGCGACCGCACCCGCGCAGCCCCCACCTTTTCTCCCGCAGGCCTCTACCTGACCAGCGTCGAATACGCAGCGCATTGGCAGATTCCCGCGACGGAACGTATCATGCTGCCTTTCCCCACCCCCTGAGCCCCGCGTGTCCCACCCTTCTGCCCCAGCACCGCGCACCCGCATCAAGATTTGCGGCATCACCCGGGAAGCCGACCTGCAAGCCGCCGTCCGGCTGGGGGCAGATGCCCTGGGCTTCGTCTTTTACCCACCCAGCCCGCGTTTCGTCGAACCGGCCAGAGCGGCAAAGCTCATCGCCCGGCTGCCTGCCTTCGTCATGTCCGCTGGCCTCTTCGTCAACGAAGAAGCCGCCCGTGTCCGTGCCGTGCTCGACGAGCTCCCCTTGCAGCTCCTGCAATTTCACGGCGACGAAGACGCTGCCTACTGCCGCCAGTTCGGCCTGCCCTACCTCAAAGCGGCCCGCGTACGGCCCGGGTTCGATTTGCTAGAATACGCAGCTTCATTTCCGGACGCCTGCGGCCTGCTGCTCGACGCCTACGTCGAAGGCTACGGCGGCGCGGGAAAAACCTTCGACTGGAACCTGATACCGCCTCAACTGCCGCTACCGACGATCCTCTCCGGCGGACTCGATACCGGCAATGTCACCGCTGCCGTGCAACGCCTGCGCCCCTGGGCCGTCGATGTCAGCAGCGGCGTGGAAGCCGATGGTCAAAAAGGAATCAAGGATGCGGCAAAAATCGCCGCATTCATCGCTGGAGTACGCAATGCCGACGCAAGCACCGCAAGCCCCCTATAACTTCCCCGACGAACGGGGCCATTTCGGCCCTTACGGCGGCAGTTTCGTCGCCGAAACTCTGGTTCCCGCCCTTGACGAACTCAAACTCGCCTACGAACAAGCCCGGCAAGACCCAGGCTTCCAGGCCGAGTTCGAATACGACCTCAAACACTACGTCGGCCGCCCCTCCCCCATCTACCACGCAAAACGCTGGTCAGAAAAACTTGGCGGCGCGCAGATTTACCTCAAGCGTGAAGACCTGAACCACACCGGCGCGCACAAGGTCAATAACTGCATCGGCCAGGCCCTTTTGGCCCGGCGCATGGGCAAACCGCGCGTCATCGCCGAAACCGGAGCCGGGCAGCATGGCGTTGCCACAGCCACCGTCGCCGCCCG
>CAZFPI010000070.1:0-14492 GCA_964521075.1 uncultured Sterolibacterium sp. | reverse complement strand
TGGCCAGACCGGCACCGTTCACCAGACAGCCGATGTTGCCGTCGAGCGAGATGTAAGCCAGATCAAACCTGGAAGCCTCGATTTCGTCGGCATCTTCCTCGTCCAGATCGCGGTAAGCCACGATTTCCGGGTGACGATAAAGGGCGTTCGAGTCAAAGTTGAATTTCGCGTCAAGCGCCTTGATGTTGCCGTCGCCTTCGAGAATCATCGGGTTGATTTCGGCCAGGCTGGCATCGGTTTCCATGTAGCAGTTGTACAGGCCACGAATCAGCTCCGTCGCACGGCTCACTGACTCGGCAGGCACACCAATGCCGAAGGCCAGATTACCGGCCTGCTTTTCGGTCAGACCGGTCAGCGGATCGACAAATTCCTTGAGAATTTTCTCCGGATGGCTGTGGGCGACTTCTTCGATATCCATCCCACCTTCGGAAGAGGCCATGACCACGACCTTCTGGGTTGCGCGGTCGGTCAGTACGGCCAGGTAGTATTCCTTCTTGATGTCCGCGCCTTCTTCGATCAGCAGACGGTTGACCTTTTGGCCTTCCGGGCCGGTCTGGTGCGTCTTCAGCTGCATACCGAGAATGTCGTTGGCGTATTTACGCACTTCGTCCAGCGACTTGGCCACCTTCACGCCACCGCCCTTGCCGCGACCGCCAGCGTGAATCTGGGCCTTGACGACCCACACCTTGCCGCCGAGTTCTTCAGCGACCTTGACCGCCTCGTCAACGGACAGCGCAGGCTTGCCGCGCGGCGTCACGACACCGAACTTCTTCAACAGCTCCTTGCCCTGATACTCATGGATTTTCATGCGTTTTCCTTGCTGAATTTAACCAATGAACCAACGAACCACCAAAATAATCGTCTGGTGTCCCTTTTGCGCCGTCCGTCCGGACTAGGAGGCTTTCCTGGCCGCAAACCGCGATCAGGCCGCCTCCGATGACTCCGATACCGGTGACGCCACCTTCCCGCCCCGATACCAGAGCGGGTAATACTGTTTGACTGTTTGCGTCGTCGTCTCCAGCGCATGACACTTGTCCAGCGGAAACGGCTTTTCGCCCTCGGCCCAGCCTTCGGTTTCCGACATGTCGCTGGCGAAAGTCTGAAAGGCCGTGGCCGGCATGACCATCAGCAATTCAGTGATGTGCGAGCAACCCTTGATCGAACCGAAAAGCTCATGAACCTGACGCCGGAAATCCCGCATCAGATTCAAGCCCACCAGCTTGCGATACAAGGGCGCGATGGTGTCGCAGCCACCCGGATAAGGCACGGCATCGGAATGCGCCTCGGCGGCCAGGATATTGAATTGCCGGTCGATGGTCAGGCGCAGGCTCATGTCGTGCACCGCCTCCCCCGCCCGGCGAACACCCGGGCCCAGCTTGTAATCATGATCCTTGGTATCGAGCAGCCGACCGTCGATATCCCAGAGCCCGTCCTCGCGCTTCCAGCCTTCCATCAGGACATGACGGTTGTGGATTTTCTTTCGTGCAACGGCGGAGGAGGAAAGCGGCATGATAGGGACGGCGGCGACGGGACGAAACGGGCAAAGCCCGGCATGATACCACACCGGCCACTCCCCCCCCGGATCAAAGCCCGGCCAGTGCCCGGATATGCGCTGTCACGCTGCGCCCCAGGGCCGACAGCGCGTATCCGCCTTCCAGCATCGACACGATGCGCCCGCCCGCGTGCTGGTCGGCCAGCTGTTTAAGCTGCGTCGTCACCCAGGCGTAATCCGCCGCCACGAAGCCCAGCGATGCCATGTCTTCCTCCTCATGGGCATCAAAACCGGCGGAAATGCAGATCAGCTCGGGTGCAAAGGCGTGAAGACGCGGCAGCCACTGCTCGCTGACCACCTGCCGGAAAACATCACCCCGGCTCCCCGACCGCAAGGGCACATTGAGCATATTGCCGACTGGATTCTCCGTTCCGCTGAAGGGATAAAAAGGATGCTGAAAAGTGCCGACCATCAAAACCTCGGGCCGGCCGGAAAAAATGTTCTCCGTACCATTGCCGTGATGCACATCGAAATCGACGATCGCCACCCGCTGCAAGCCCCAGGCTTCGATGGCATGCAGCGCAGCGACAGCAATGTTGTTGATGAAACAAAACCCCATGGCTCGCGCCCGCTCGGCGTGGTGCCCTGGTGGGCGCACCGCACAAAAGGCGTTGACCACCTGCTCCCGCATGACCAGATCGACCGCCAGCAAGCCTGCCCCTGCTGCACGCAGTGCCGCATCCCAGGTTTTCGGGCACATGGCCGTATCCGGGTCGAGATGAGCGATACCCGAGGAGGGCACACTATCCACCAGCATCTCGATATAAGAGCGGGCATGGGCACGCAGCAGCTGATCCATCTCGGCCTTCGGAGCCTCGTAATACTCCAGAAGCACATCCACCCCGGCGGCAATCAGCCGGTCCTGAATGGCATCCAGGCGATAGGGAGACTCCGGATGCCCCTCCCCCATGTCATGCAGACGGCAATCGAGATGCGTGATGAGTGCGGTTTTCATGGCTTCCCCCATTTCCCCCCCTGACGTCCGAAGCCTCACAGCACCGGGCAGACTGGCCGGACGGTTCTGCATTATCCTAGAAGCCGCAGCTGGAAACCTTCGAGTGTGCGTTTTTCCGGTGGACTGGTCAGGCGCGACGACGCGGCATGCCCGTCGCCTGCAAGGAGGAGCAACGCAGCCAGGCCGACGGAAAAACGTGCAATCGGAGGTTTAGCGTTCTCACCCAAAAGGTGAGCACCAACAAGAACCAAAATTCTTCGGAAAACAATGCGTTCATGGTGAAACTCAGCGGCCAACTGCGGTTTCTAGGATTATGCTACCCGCTCCACCACAAGCAACGGAATCACGGCCCATGCCTCCTTCCCACCCCCGGCTTACCGAAGCCATCCATCTTGCCGGCGGCGTTATCCTGGGCAAGGAAAAACAGATACGGCTGGCTCTGGCCTGCCTGCTGGCACGCGGCCATCTGCTCATCGAAGACCTCCCGGGCATGGGCAAAACCACGCTGGCGCATCTGCTGGCCCGCCTGCTCGGGCTGCAATTCCGGCGCATCCAGTTCACAAGCGACATGCTCCCGGCGGACATCATCGGCGTCTCGGTCTACGACCGCGAAAACAGCGGCTTCACCTTCCACCCCGGCCCGGTTTTCTCACAGCTCATCCTGGCCGACGAAATCAACCGCGCCACCCCCAAGGCACAAAGTGCCCTGCTCGAAGCCATGGAAGAAGGACAGGTCACAGTGGAAGGTGCTACACACCCCCTGCCACAACCCTTCTTCGTCATCGCCACACAAAACCCCCTGAACCAGATCGGCACATTCCCACTGCCCGAATCCCAGCTCGACCGCTTCCTGATGCGGATCGCCATGGGCTATCCGGGCCGTCAGGCCGAGCGTGAACTGCTGGCGGGGGCTGACCGCCGTAACATGATCGCCAGCCTCTCCCCCTGCATAACCCCGGAACAACTGGCCAGCATCCAGCAGGAAGTCGGCCACATCCACGCCAGTGCTGCCCTGCTGGATTACCTGCAAGCCCTGATCGAACACACCCGCCACTCGCCCGACTACGCCCACGGGCTCTCCCCGCGCGCGGCCCAAGCACTCCTGCAGGCAGCGCGCGCCTGGGCCTGGCTAGCCGGGCGTGACCATGTACTCCCGGAAGACATTCAGACAGTCTTACCGGCCGTCGCCCCCCACCGCCTGCGCCCCGTCGATGACACACTGCTGCGGCTGGATGCCGAACACATCGCCCGGCGGCTGATCGAAGCCGTCCCGCTCCCTTGAGCCTGAATTCCAGCCTGCGCGCCCGTTTCCAGCGATGGGCATTGCGTGGACGACAACAAGAAACCACACCTGTCATCCTCTCGCAAAACCGAATCTACGTCCTCCCGACCCGGCGCGGCCTGGCCTTTGGCGGCATGCTGGGCCTGATGCTGACCGGAGCCATGAACTACAACCTGAGCCTGGGCTACGCCCTCGTCTTTCTGCTCGCGGGCCTGGGCACACTGACCATCCTGCACACCTTTCGCAACCTCGCCTACCTCGAAATCCTGCCCGGACGCAGCCTGCCCGTCTTCGCAGGCCAAACCGCCCGCTTTGGCCTCGTGCTTGTCAACACGCGCCCGAGCCATCGCCACGACCTGCGGCTCCACCTCCCCGATTCGGCAGAAACGCTCGTCACCCTCTCCCCCGGCGAACAGCTCGACATCCAGCTCGACCACCCGGCCCCGCGACGAGGCTGGCTGGCCATGCCCCGGCTCACCCTCGAAACCACCTACCCGCTGGGCCTGGTACGCGCCTGGGGATACGCCCTGCCAAAGCTGCATTGCCTGATTTACCCCGCCCCCGCAAGCAGTGCCGGCACACCGCCCCTGCCCCCGGCCGACGGCATGAACACCGGCCACCGCCAGACCACCGAAGGCATGGACGACTTCGCCGGCCTGCGCCGCCACCAGCCCGCCGACCCGCTGCAACATGTCGCCTGGAAAGCCGCCGCCCGCCTTCACGACAGCAACAGCCCCCTGCTCACCAAACAATTCAGCAGTACAGCCGCGCACACCCTGCATTTCGACTGGCACGATCTCCCCCCCACGCTCGATGTCGAACAACGCCTGAGCCTGCTCACCCGCTGGATCTGCGACGCCCACACCGCCGGGCTCCGCTGGGGGCTGCGCCTGCCTGCGGCCAATTTCCCGGCTGCTGCGGGTGAAGAACATTTTCACGCCTGCCTGAAACAGCTGGCACTCCATGGCACGCCCCGCTGACTCCCCACCGCTCACCGTCCACCAGCGTTCCTGGCTGCTCGCCACGGCCATCGTCTGCTGGGCCCCGCTCCTGCCCCATCTTCCGGAATGGCTGGCTGGCATCAGCGCGCTACTGCTGTTCTGGCATGGCCTGCTGCAATGGCGTCACGCCCCGCTCACAGCCTTGCCAGCCCGGAGCCTGCTGACCTTGTTCACCCTGGGCGGCAGTCTGGCCATTGCCGCCCATTACCAGACACTGTTCGGACGAAGCACCGGCGTTGCCCTCCTCGCCTTGCTCGTCACGCTCAAGCTGCTCGAATCCCGGACACGGCGCGATGGCGTCGTGCTGACACTGCTGGCCAGCTTCATGCTGATGAGCCAGTTCATCTACGCCCAGGATTTTCCCCGCGCGCTCTCGATGCTGCTGGGCGTACTCATGATTACCGCCAGCCTGGCCGTTCTCGAACACGAAGGACACCGCCCGCAAGACGCCCTGAAGCTCAGCGGACGCCTGCTACTGCAAGCCGCCCCCTTCATGCTGATCCTCTTCATCATCTTCCCTCGCATCCAGAGCCCCCTCTGGGGCCTGCCCACCGACGCCTTCAGCGGCACGACCGGCCTGTCCGACAGCATGTCGCCTGGATCGATCAGCAATCTGAGCCAATCTGACGCCATTGCCTTTCGCGTGCAATTCCACCCCGGCCCGAACACTTCGGCCCCGGCCCAATCCTCGCTTTACTGGCGCGGCCCCGTGCTGAGCTTCTTCGATGGCCGGACATGGAAACCCGGCCACGCCGAAACAGTAGGCACCGAAAGCACAGCCACGGGGGCAAGCCAGGGCAAGGCCAAGCTGCCTTACGTCCCGCATGGCCCCCTCCTCGATTACAGCCTGACCCTGGAGCCCCACAACAAAACCTGGCTGTTTGCCCTGGAACTCCCCGCCAGCCTCCCGGAAGACACCCGCATCACCAGCGAATATCAACTACTCGCGCGCCAGCCCGTGCGTGGCCGCACCCGCTACGAACTGCGCGCCGCAAACCCCGGCATGCAGGAAACGGGCCGCCACGAAGACGCAGCACTCCTGCAAGAAGCCTTGCAACTACCGACGGACTTCAACCCGCGCACCCGCGCCCTGGCCGCCGACTGGCGACACCGCTATGGCAACGACACCCCCGCACTCATCCAGCACATCCTGCGCCATTTCCGTCAGGAAAATTTCTACTACACCCTGATGCCGCCCCTCCTGGGCGAAGACAGCATCGACGATTTCCTCTTCCGCACCCGTCGCGGCTTCTGCGAACACTACGCCGCAGCCTTCGTCTTCATCCTCCGCGCCGCCGGAATCCCCGCCCGCGTCGTCACAGGCTACCAGGGCGGAGAAATCAACCCCGTCGACGGCACACGCATCATCCGGCAATCCGATGCCCACGCCTGGGCCGAAGTCTGGCTCCCCGGGCAAGGCTGGCAGCGCGCAGACCCCACCGCTGCCATTGCCCCAGCCCGGGTAGAACACAATCTGGCCAGTGCCTTGCCCGCAGGCGAACCCCTGGCACTCCTCTCCCGACCTGAATTTGCCTGGCTGCAAGCCGCGCGTTTCCGCTGGGAAGCCATGGCCAACACCTGGAATCAATGGGTCATCGGCTACAACCAGCAGCGACAACGCAGCCTGCTGGCCAACCTGGGGCTGGAATCTACCGACTGGAAACAGATGGCCGCTGCCTTCACCGGGCTGGCAAGCCTGCTCCTTCTAGCCTGTCTCGCCTGGGCAGTGCGACGGCACAAGCCAGCAGACCCGCTCGCCGCCCTCTGGCAAAAACTCTCCCGACGACTGCAAAAACGTGGCCTGGCTCCCTTTTCATGGGAAGCCCCCGGGCAATACGCCAATAGAATCCCCACCCTCTTGCCGAACGACCCCGTACTGGCCGAAGAAATCCGCCAGATTGCCCTCACCTACGCCCAACTACGCTACGCGGCCCCAGCCCCGGAAGCCCCCTCACAACAAACCGTCCTTCGGATGCTCAAACGCCGCATCGCCCGGCTTCCAGGAAAACCATGACCTCACCTGCCCGCCGATGGCTAACCGCCATCTTCTTCAGCCTCATGTCGCTCTGTCTTGCAATCTCCCCGGCACAAGCCAGACGCAAGCATCACCCCACCGCCAAAGCCCCGCTACCCGCGCCCTTCGCCCAATCGCCCGTCGTACGCGATTTCATCCAGCAGATGCACGAAAAACATGGTTTCGAAGTTCAGCCACTACAGAAAATTTTTGAACACGCCCGGCCCATTCCCGCCGTGCAAAAAGCCATCATGCCGCCGCGCGACCCGTCGATCCGCTCCTGGTACGCCTACCGCAGCCGCTTCATCGAGCCCCGCCGTCTCGAAGGCGGCGAACGCTTCTGGCAAGCCCATGCAGCCACACTGAACCGGGCGAGCGCGGAAACGGGCGTACCCGAAGAAATCATCGTGGCCATCATCGGCATCGAAAGCATCTACGGACGCCACATGGGCAACTTCGGCACCCTGGCGGCACTGGCCACCCTGGCTTTCGATTACCCGAAAATCAACCCGGCCACCGACACCGCCCGCGCTGCCCTTTTCCGGCAGCAGCTCGAAGAGCTCCTGCTGCTCGCCCGCGAAGAAGGGCGCGACCCGCTGACCTACAGAGGCTCCTACGCCGGTGCGCTGGGCCTGCCCCAGTTCCTGCCCGGCAGCATTCGCCAATACGGCCAGGATGGCGACCATGACGGCCACATCCGGCTGGAAACCAGCCCGACGGATGCCATCGTCAGTGTGGCGAACTTTCTTGCCCAACACGGTTGGAAAAAAGGCGAACCCATCCTCGCCCCGGCCCGGGTACAAGGTGACACTTTTACCACCCTGATCGACGAAGGCATCCTGCCCAAACGCCTGCCGGAAGAATTGGCCCGTTTCGGTGTCCAGCCTGCCGAAGGGAATCCGCCCTTTCCCAGGCTGCCTGCCGCCCTGATCGATCTCGTCACCCCGCAGCAGGACACCGAATACGCGCTGGGCTTCCAGAATTTCTACGTCATCACCCGCTACAACCGCAGCAGTTTTTATGCCATGGCAGTGCACGATCTGGCACAGGATTTGAAGGCACGACACCAGAGCCCGGCAGCCGGAACGAAGGAATGAGCCTGGCTTACGTTTCCTTGCTTCCCGACCCGCAGGCCGCGCGTTGCAGGCGGTCAGCGACGGCACGCCAGGCTTCGTCGGCGGGAGGTGCCTCGACGAGAAGGAGTCGGCAGTTCATGGCATCGAATTTCCGCAAGGTCGCATACAGCGCGCGGGCGTAGGCGGGGGCTTCGAGGGGCGCATTCCACCAGAGCACTTGCTCGGGCAGCAAATCGGACGGCGGCATGAAGCGGCGGGCCAGCACCCCCAGACGGCCAGCCAGCCCACGCTCTGCCTCAAAAACTGCGGCCATTTCTTCAGCGGGGACAAGGCGCATCGGGGTGCGCGGGGCGTAATGTGCCGCCGTGGAGCCCGAAACACGCGGGGCGGGGGCCGCCGCCTGCCCGGTGGAAAAATCCTCCCCCGTGGCGGCCAGCACTTGCGCCAGGGCTTCTGCGCTGATGGCTCCCGGGCGAAGGATGCGCGGGTTTGCCCCCGACACATCGACGATGGTCGATTCGATGCCAACCGCACAGGGGCCGCCATCGAGAATCAGGGAAACGCGTTCGCCCAGTTCCTCACGCACATGCGCCGCGCGGGTCGGGCTGATTCGGCCATAACGATTCGCGGAAGGGGCGGCAATGCCGCTCCCCGTATTGCCATTGGCCTCGTCGAAAGCCCGCAGCAGGGCGAGTGCGAGGCGATGATCGGGAACACGCAGGCCAACGGTATCCTGGCCGCCGGTCACGGCATCCGGCACACGCGGGTGACGCTTGAGAATCAGGGTCAGCGGCCCGGGCCAGAAGGCCGCCGCCAAACGATGGGCAGCGTCTGGAATATCCCGCGCCCAGGCTTCCAGCGCATCGACGCCGGGAAGATGAACGATGAGGGGATGATCCGCCGGGCGGCCCTTGGCGGCAAAAATCTTTGCCACGGCCTCGGGACTGGAAGCATCCGCCCCCAGCCCGTAGACCGTCTCGGTAGGAAAAGCCACCAGCTCGCCCGCCTGCAGGAGAGCGACGGCGCGATCGAGGTCTTGCCCGAGAAAGCTCAAGGCAGGTCCAGCGTTTTGGACAGTACCTTGGCCTTTTGACGCTGACGGAAATCGGCCAGTTTCGCGGCCGTTTCAGCATCGTTCAGGGCCAGCATCGCGATGGCAAACAAGGCCGCATTCGTCGCCCCCGCCTCGCCGATGGCAAAGGTGGCGACAGGAATGCCGCCGGGCATCTGCACCATGGACAAGAGCGAATCCAGGCCCTGCAAGTGCTTCGAAGGCATGGGCACGGCGAGCACCGGCAGCGTGGTCTTGGCGGCCAGAACGCCAGCCAGGTGGGCCGCCGCTCCCGCCGCGCCGATCAGCACCTTGATGCCACGATCCGCCGCCGTGGCCGCGTAGTCGAGAGCTTCATCCGGTGTACGGTGGGCCGAGAGCACCCGGGCTTCGTAGGGAATGCCGAATTCCTTGAGCGTGACCCCCGCCGCGCGCAGGACGGGCCAGTCGCTATCCGAGCCCATGACGATGCCGACAAGGGGAGTATTGGGGGAATTGGGGGAATTGGGGGAATTGGGGGAATTGTGAGCATTGGCCATGATGTTTACCTTGTTCAAGAGAAAGTGAATTCAGACGCAGCGTTCTGCAGCTTCGACGGTATTGGCCAGCAGCATGGTGATGGTCATCGGCCCCACACCACCGGGGACGGGCGTGATCTGCCCGGCCACCTTGCTGGCCGAATCAAAATCGACATCGCCGCACAGCTTGCCGCCCTGTTCCGGCGGCAGGCGGTTGATGCCGACGTCAATCACCGTCGCGCCGGGCTTGATCATGTCGCCGGTAATCATCTTCGCCCGTCCGACAGCGGCCACGAGAATATCAGCGCGTTTCGTGTGAAAGGCCAGATCGCGCGTCTGCGAATGGCAGACCGTCACCGTGCAGCCCGCCTGCAGAAGCAGCATGGCCATGGGTTTGCCAACGATATTGCTGCGCCCGACGATCACGGCTTCAGCACCCTTGAGCGGCACCTTGACCGATTCGAGCATTTTCATCACGCCATAAGGGGTGCAGGGAATGAAGCGCGGCGCGCCCTGCACGAGCGCGCCGACATTTTCGGCATGAAAGCCGTCGACATCCTTTTCCGCCGCGATGGCTTCGAGCACTTCGGCACTGTCGAACTGTTTTGGCAGGGGAAGCTGGACGAGAATGCCATGCACTGCCGGATCGGCATTCAGGGCCGCAATCCGCGCCAGCACTTCGGAAGGCTCCGCATCTACCGGATACACGTCCTTGATCGAGCGAATCCCCGCCTTTTCGCAGGCGTTCACCTTGTTGCGGACATACACCGCCGAAGCGGGATCTTCGCCGACGAGAATGACGGCCAGACAAGGCGTCACCCCCCGGGCCTTCAAGGCCGCCGCGCGGGTGGCAAGCTGGTCGCGAACGGAAGTGGAAAGGGCATTGCCGTCGATAAGGGTGGCGGTGGTCATGATGTTCAGGGGCTCGCGTCGTCAAAAAAAAACGCCCCAAGGCTCGGGGCAGGGCCGTGAATTTTACCCGTATTGCCCTCGCGGCTGGCGTCTCAAAATGCCGGGCCGTGGCCATGCGCTGCAGAGAGGTGTCCAGCAAGGGCTGGCTCAAGCGGAACGGCTGAAGCTGCTGAACCAGACTGCTATCGGGCAAATGAGGCTAATGCTGGGCGATGTGAGTGTTCGGCAGTTGGAAGGAAAGAAGAAATGAGTGGCGCGTAAGTCGCCCTGCATCGCCCTGCAACACCATCGGCATCTGCTAGACTGAACGTTAACGTATTTGTTAAAGGATTCGAAATGAGCTTTACCGCCCAAGATGTGGTGCCAATCAGCGAAGCCCGTGCCCGCCTGACCGAGTTGGCTGATGACGTGGTGGCCGGGGCTGAAAAGCTGCTGACCAAAAACGGTGCGGCTTACGTTGCTTTGGTCGATGCTAAACGTCTGGATTACTATCATCGGCTCGAAGAAGAACACGCCAGCCTGGTCCTGTTAACGGAAGCTGAAGCCGGACTGCGCGAGGTTGTAGCAGGTCATCGCGTATCGAATGCTGACCTCCTGAAAGCCTTGTCCTGAAGCATGGCGTTACCAATTAACGCCAAGGTCGAGGCAGCACCGAATTTTCTGGCTAACTTGGAAGCCGGGCACCAGTTCTTTCAGATCCAGGACGCCGACAGTGCTGATGCTCGCCTAGCCAAACTCAAAGAAGAACTGCGGGAGATGATTGCTATCCTGGCATGGTCACCCGCCAGCGGTCGGCCTGCACGATTCCTGTCTGCAAAATCTGTACAGGCTACGCTGAGGACCAATGCTGTTCAGCAGCTGGCTGAGGAAGCCGGTTTGCCTCACTTGCGGGAATATGTTGTCGGGCAGCAATTCATCGTTTTGTATGCCCATTCCGAAACTGAGGTTGTGCTACTCGCTTTGAAGCACCAGCGGCAGTTGGTTTATTTGGTGGAATAGAGGCAAAGCCTCTGCGTCACAATCGCTCGAATTTGTACTGCACATCACTGGTCGCCTCGCCACTGCGCGGGCAGCAACTGCTGCTGCTTTTGAAGGACGCCCGTCGATGGACAGGTTAAGCCAAGAGCATCGAATCACTGCAGATTGAGCCGCGATAAACAGATGCGATGGTTCTGTTCTACTCGAATGTCCGTAGCCGCGCCTCCAGGGCATCGAGCTTTTCGTTCAGTGCGTGCACTGCGGTCTGGAACTGCTTTGCTTCGGCCGGCTTGAGCAGGAACTCCTGTTCTTCGGCCAGGTATTCGACGAGGTTTTCCCGGAAATTCCGCTGGGCCTGTTGCTGCCACTGGAACAGGCCGCGCAGCCCGCCTGCGATGCGGTGGGCCGCAATATCGCCCACAACCCGGCTCAGGTCTTCCTCGTAATCCCACCGCAGATTGCGAAGCACAAAGCCCAGTTCCTGTGCGAAATCGGCCTTGCCTTCGATGCGGGCTTCGCGAAGTACGGATTCGATGTCCTGCAAGGCTTGGAGGCCATTGGAAAGCGTCAGACCCGGCAGGGTAAGGGTGATTTCTGGCTCTGATGCGGCACTGGATACGAAATAGCCATCCCGATCAATGGCCAGAACCAGATTGAGCGGCGGGGCGTGTAATTTCAGGTCACGCCCCGCAAAGGGAGCCAGCCGTGCGCGCGCCCAGTCTGCCCCGGCGAGCAGGTGATTGAGCGCGGCGGGGAGCAGGGCGTCGATCACGGCGATGGCGGTCAGTGCGGCTGCTCGATGCCTGCGACAATCCAGCCAGACCGGCCATCCGCCGGGCGTGTCAGGTGCCAGATTTCCTCGAAAGGCTCCGGCGCGGCTCCGGCCACTTCGCTGATGAGGCCATGGAAACGCACACTGGCGATCTGCTGCCCGCCTGCATCGGCGACATCGAGCAAGGCCGCATCAAGCTGGGCCACATCGGTTTGCTGTTTTGTCTTGCCGCGCTCCTGATATTGCATCTGGATTTCGGCACAAAGTTCCGGGGCGGTGAAAGCTCGAATATCGTCCATGTTGCCGGAATCGTTGGCGGCCTGAAGCCGGATGAAATTGAGTTTGGCCTGGCGCAGGAAGCCTTCGGTATCAAAACCGGCGGGAACATTGGCCGCGACAGGCAGGGCCGCAGACACGGGGCTCGCCGCGCCGCCAGCGGGTGAAGCCAGGGGCTCAAACGACTGAACATTGGACTGAGCGTTACCGCCGTATCCGGAAGCCATGGCCGGCTGCATCTGTGGTGCGGCGTTGCGGTTCATCAGCCAGCGAACCAGCATGAAAACGGCCAGCCCACCCAGCAGCAGCATGAGGAAGGAGCCCATGCCCGCTCCCATCCCAAAGTGCGAGAACAGCGCGGCCAGGCCGACGCCTGCGGCCAGCCCAGCCAGCGGGCCCAGCCAGCGGCGCATGCCGGAGGCTTGAGGTGCTGCCTGGGGCGGCGTTGCAGGAGCGGCCTGCGCGGGGCGCGGGGCGGCGGCCTGCGACGGCGGCGGGGTAGTGCTGCGCTGCATGAAGGAGCCTTCGCGCTTCATGCCAGAGGAAACACCACCACCCAGTCGACGCGCCTCGGCATCAGGAATGGAAAAAGACAGCCCCAGAACCAGCAGGAGAACAGGCAGGGAAAAACGGGAAAGCCGTGAGAAACGTTTCATCGAAACCTCCGGAAAGTGCAAGGGGCAAAGTGCAAAGGGCTAAACACAAAGGGCCGGGAGGCCCGCTTGCGGTACGAACCCGCAGATGGGGGCATCGCCCGGCAATGCAAGGGAGCCAGGAGAAAGCAGGATCAGAGCTTGTAGCCGCGATGCAGGGCAACGACGCCCGCCGAAAGATTGAAGAAATCGACACGTTTGAGCCCCACGCCTTCCATCATTTTCTGCAGGGTTTCCTGATCGGGATGCATGCGGATGGACTCGGCCAGGTAGCGGTAACTTTCCGCATCGCTGGCAACCTTCTGCCCCAGCCAGGGAAGAATTTTGAAGGAGTAGAGGTCATACGCCGTGGTGAGCGGCTCCCAGACGCGGGAAAACTCCAGTACCAGCAGACGCCCGCCAGGCTTCAGGACACGGCGCATCTCGGCCAGAGCCACGTCCTTGTGGGTCATGTTCCGCAGGCCGAAGGCGACGGTGACGCAATCAAAATAGTCGTCTGGAAAAGGCAGCTTTTCGGCATCGCACTGGGCCGTGGGCATCAGCATGCCGTCGTCGAGCAGGCGATCGCGTCCGACGGTCAGCATGGCGTTGTTGATGTCGGTGAGCCAGACTTGTCCTGTCGGGCCGACACGTTTGGCAAAGGCGCGGGCAAGATCCGCCGTTCCACCGGCCACATCGAGCACCCGTTCGCCTGGGCGAACGCCGGAAATCTGGATGGTGAAATGCTTCCAGACACGATGCAGACCGAGCGACATCAGGTCGTTCATGATGTCGTATTTTCTGGCGACGGAGGAGAAAACCTCGGCGACATGCCGTGCCTTTTCATCCTCGGCAACTTGCCTGAATCCAAAATGTGTTTGTTGTTTGCTCATAGTCAGTGTCCACAACCGCCGCCGCTGCCGCAGGGCTTTCCCGGTTGGCGGGCGGGTTTTTCCAGGCTCGAATCCACATCACGGCTGGCTCCGGCCCGGGCCAGCCTGCCAAGGTAATCCTGCCAATAAACGTCTTGCTGTTCTCCGAGACGGTGCAGGATGTCCCAGGAGTAAATTCCGGTATCGTGGCCGTCCGAAAAAACCAGCTTGACTGCGTAATTCCCCACGGGCTGCACATCCACGATCCCGACTTCGCGCTTGCCTGTTTGCAGGACGGCCTGGCCGGGCATGTGCCCGCGCACGGCGGCAGACGGGCTATAGACCCGCAGCAACTCAAAGGGCAAATTGAAAATCTGCCCGTTATCGAAACTCACCTCGAGCAGACGTGAATGCTGGTGCAATTTCAGCTCGGTGGGGTGCGGGGTGTTTTTATCGAGGCCAGCCATGGGCAGATCCGGTCGGCAGAACGGGGGCGACTATCATAGCGCGAAACCCGTCCGGGGCGGGCTTGCCCCGGGGATCCCTCAGGGCAATCGCATGAATGCCAATGTCGTTGACCGCTCGAAATAGTTGTTTACGA
>CAZFPI010000069.1:0-14710 GCA_964521075.1 uncultured Sterolibacterium sp. | reverse complement strand
AGGTAGTGCCCTTCGACAAGCTCAGGGCGAACGGAATAAATCAGTGTTTCCTTAAGGCCATCCATGGCCGAAGAATGGGCCAGGGCGCACCGATGGATTCAGCTGATTCTCCGTCCGGAGGAAAGGAAAGAATTTCAGGAGCCCTTCCCGAACCCCTGATAGAATCCTGCCCCTGCTACAGGTGCTCTGCCCGCTTTTGCGGTCAGGGTGAAACGGGAAAGCGGTGCGTTTTTGAAGTTTTCAAAGACTTTTCAAAAGCCATTCCGCTGCTGCCCCCGCAACGGTAAGCGAGTGCGGGCGCGCCACAAAGCCACTGGGAAAACATCCACGGGAAGGCGGCGCGTCAAGACTTGCGAGCCCGGAGACCGGCCTGCGGCAACGTGCGAAAGTGCTACGGGGTCGTGGTGCTGGGCAATCAGGCTGTTGCGCTTGAGGATTTCACTCTCACCCGCATCAATCTCCATTGCATCCGGTTCCTCCTCGGGCATTTTCTTATTTCATGCCAACTACCGGGCGGGGACGCCTGGTCAAGAGGAGCCTCATGTCAAACCGCATCAAACCCCTTGCAGCCCTGCTGCCACTGTTGTTCATTTCCCCCCTTCACGCCGCACCGACACTCAATGATGTACTGGTCACGGCCACCCGCCAGCCGACCCGAATTTCCGATGCCCTATCGGATGTCAGCATCATCGATGCAGATGAAATCCGACGCGCCGGGCCGATCACGACGGTCGGCGAGCTGCTGAGCCGTCAACCCGGCATCGAGTTCCGGCAAAGCGGCGCAGCCGGTGCAACCTCCAGCGTTTCCATCCGGGGCAGCAATGCCAATCACGTTCTGCTGCTGGTCGATGGCGCGCGTGTCGGCTCGGTCACCACCGGTGCTGCCACCTGGGGAACACTGCCGATCGAGCAGATCGAACGCATCGAAATCATCCGTGGCCCGGCTTCCTCGCTTTACGGAGCAGACGCCATTGGCGGCGTCGTACAAATTTTCACCCGCCGCGACGAAGCTGCGGGTCTGCTGCGCCCCACACTGGATGCGGGTTACGGTACTGATGCGACCAAAGCCCTTTCGGCTGGACTAACCGGAAATCATGAAGCCTGGCGGTATGCCCTGCAGGTTTCCGACAAGCGCAGCGACGGATTTTCCGCCATCAACAATCCAAAAAACGCCGCATGGAACCCGGACAAGGATGGCTACCAGCTCACCAGCAGCAGCGGCAGTCTCACCTACGCCTTCAGCAAGGCACACGAGCTCGGCCTGAATTTCCTTTATTCCGATGGCTGGAACCGTTTTGATTCCGGCAGCCGCTTTAGCACCCCGCCGACGGACGACTACAAGATGAAGGAAACCGTCAAAAGCGTGAACGTCTTTAGCCGCAATCAATGGACGGATAACTGGCAAAGCACCCTGCGTGCCAGCCGGAGCAGCGACGACAATCGCAATCTCGACAATGGCCGCCAGACGGACAACTTCCGCTCGACCCAGACGCAATATCAATGGCAAAACGATCTCAAACTCCCTCTGGGTAACGCACTGCTGGGGATCGAGCATCTCGAACAGCGCATCGACTCCAACAACAGCTACACCGCCGCATCGCGCAGCATCAACTCCCTGCTTGCCGGTTGGGGAGGACGCATCGGTTCGCACAATCTCCAGCTGAATGTCCGACAGGACGAGAACAGCCAGTTTGGCGACAAGACCACCGGCCTGGCCGCCTACGGCTACCAGTTCAGCAACGAATGGCGGGGTAATCTCTCCTGGGGTACGGCCTTCAAGGCCCCCAGTTTCAATGATCTTTATTACCCACCCGATGCCTGGGGCAACGTCAGCAATCCGAAGCTGCGCCCGGAAACCTCGGAAAACCACGAGCTGGCCCTGCATTACGAAACCGCCTCCCAACACGTCTCGCTCACCGGCTATCGCAACAAGATCAAGGACTTGATCCAGTGGGCTCCCATCGACCCCAACTTCATCACCAGCACCGGCTTCACCCCCAGCAACGTCGCCCAAGCCACGCTAACCGGCTGGACGCTGGCTTATGCCGGTAAGCTGGGCGACTACGGGTTAAGCAGCAGCATCGACTGGCTCAACCCCAAGGACGAGGCTCAAGGCAAGATACTGGTCTATCGCGCCCGGAAAAATGCCAAGCTGGCGATCGACCGACGCTTTGGTGCATTCGAACTGGGCGGAGAATGGCAGGCTACGGGCGAGCGTTACACCAACGCCGCCAACACCCAGAGACTCGGCGGCTACAGCCTGCTCAACCTGACGGCGCGTTATCACCTCGACAAGGATTGGTCGATTTACGCACGAGCCAACAACGTTCTTGACCGGAAATACACGCTGGTCAAAGATTTCGGCACACCGGAAGCCAATCTGTTCATCGGCATCCGCTACGCACCGAAGTGAATGGGAAAATGGCAAACGATTGATCCGGTGTGACGAGGTATGAACCGCCGTCTGTAGCGGCAGAATTTAACCCTCATCGTGCCGGATCAATAACCTCAAACGAAGCTGGCCGGGAACAAAACCCTTCCTGGCCAGCCTCTTCCACCCGTAAAACATCACCCATCCATGCCCACCCTTCACCGCGCCATCATCGTCCTGGCCCTGCTGCTTTTCCTGAGTGCTGCCAGCCTGATGGTCGCCCTTGGCACGGGGAGCCTGAGCATTCCGCCAAGCGATACGCTCGCCATTCTCGGTGGGGCGGATTCTCCTTCACGCAGCATCATCCTCGACCTGCGCCTGCCACGCGCGCTGGCCGGGTTTGCCTGTGGCGGGCTGCTCGCCCTGGCAGGCGCGCTCATGCAAGTGCTCCTGCGTAATCCGCTGGCCGACCCTTATGTTCTCGGCATCTCCGGCGGAGCGGGTGTTGGCGCGCTGCTGGCCATGCTGCTGGGGCTGGCCGGAATCGCCATCCCGGGCCTGGCCTTCATCGGCGCGCTATCCGCCATGTTCCTCGTTTTCGGCCTGGCCCACGGCGACGGCAGCTGGACACAAACGCGCCTGTTGCTCACCGGCGTCGTCATCAGCGCGGGCTGTGGTGCTGTGGTAGCCCTCATCCTGACCATCGCCCCTGAACAGAAAATTCAGGGCATGCTGTTCTGGCTCATGGGAGATCTCGCCCAGGCCAGCAACCCCTTCCCGCCCCTGATCCTGCTGGCCGCCACCCTGTTCTCCGCCCTGCCATTTGCCCGGGAGCTCAACCTTCTTACCCGAGGCGAGCACCAGGCCGTCACGCTCGGCGTCGCCGTCTCCCGGCTTCGCATCCTGATCTACCTCATTGCCTCGCTCGCCACAGCCGGAGCAGTCACGGCAGCCGGCTCCATCGGCTTCATCGGCCTCATCGTACCGCATCTGGTTCGTCTGGCCGTCGGCAGCAATATGGGCAACGACTACCGCCTTCTGCTCCCTGCCGTCGTCCTGGCCGGTGGCAGCCTCCTGACCCTGGCAGACACCCTGGCCCGCACCCTCGTCGCCCCGATGCAACTACCTGTCGGCGTACTCACCGCCCTCATCGGCGTACCCGTCTTTCTCTACCTGCTCGGGCGAGGCAAGCCATGATCCTGGAAGCGCGCGGCCTCTCTGTTCGCATCGGCCTGCACAAGGTCTGCCTGAATCTCGATCTCAATCTGGCCGAAGGCGAGGTACTGGGCATCCTGGGCCGGAATGGTGCGGGGAAATCCACCCTGCTCTCCACCCTTGCCGGGCTGCACCAGCCAGATGCCGGGCAACTCACCCTGGCAGGAAAAACCTATGCAGAACACAGCCCCCGCGAAGCCGCACGGCTGCGCGGATGGCTCGGGCAACATCGCGACGACCCCTTTGCCAGCACCGTTCTGGAAACCGTACTGGCCGGACGCCACCCCCACCTGGGCCGCTGGGCCTGGGAATCCCCGCAGGACAAGGAAATCGCCCGCACAGCACTGGCCGAACTCGGGCTCGACGGCATGGAATCGCGCGAAATCCACACACTCTCTGGTGGCGAACGTCAGCGCGTGGCCATCGCCACCCTGCTCGCGCAATCTCCCGGGCTTTTTCTGCTGGACGAACCACTGACGCATCTCGACCTGAACCACCAGATCGCCCTGCTCGAACTGCTGGGCCGGCGTGCGCGAGAAACAAAAATCGCCATCGCCATGGTGCTGCACGACCCCAGCCTCGCCCTGCGTACCTGCACCCACGCCCTGCTGCTCTTTGGCGACAGCCGCCACATCATCGGCCCCGCAGAGGAAATTCTCGATGCTGCCTTGCTCTCCCGCCTGTACGATCACCCCCTGAAACGCCTCGAAAACGTCTTCATTCCCGCCTGAAAACCATGAGCGACAAAACAAAATCCCACAGCGAACGCATGCAGCGCAAAAAGGCCGTCATCGACGAAAAAATTGACCAGGCCAGGAAAGAACGTGGCCTCCTGCTCATCCACACCGGCAGCGGCAAGGGGAAATCTTCCGCTGCCTTCGGCGTTCTCGCCCGCGCCCTGGGCCACGGCATGAAAGCCGTCGTCGTCCAGTTCATCAAAAGCCGTTCGGATACCGGCGAAGAAGCCTTTTTCCGGGGCCACCCCGGCGTCGAATGGCATGTCATGGGCGAAGGCTTTACCTGGGAAACCCAGGACGACACACGCGATGCCGCTGCCGCCCAGGCTGCCTGGAAGCTCGCGCAAGAGGCCATGAACAAGCCCGATGTCAATCTGCTGATTCTCGACGAATTCACCTATGCCCTGAAATACCGCTGGCTGGAAACAGCCTCCGTGCTCGCCGCCATCGAGCACCGCCCGGCAATGCAGCACATCATCATCACCGGCCGCGCCGCACCGCAGGAGCTCATCGAGCTGGCCGACACCGTCACCGAAATGAAACTCCTCAAACACGCCTTCCAGGCCGGCGTCCAGGCCATGCCAGGGATTGAATGGTGAGGCTCATGAACAGGTGAATGGCCGGTGTCAGGCCGGGGCTTCAGGCCAGAAACGCCTGCCAGTGCGGCTTGTCGATAGTGGCCAGCTGCTCGCGGACAAAAGCGATTTCTGCATCATGTTCCCCGGCTGTCATCACACCGCGCATTTTCTGGAAGCGCAGATAAACCAGATAGGTATTGACGACATCCGTCTCGCAATAATCCCGGATATCGTCGATACGCCCATCCAGCCAGGCTCCCCAGACGGCATCCCCGGCCATCCCCTGTTTCCCGGGCAGATTCATCAGCCGGGCCAGCTGGTCGAGCGGGGCCGCAGCACGGGGTTGATACATCGCCAGCAGATCCATCAAATCAAGATGGCGCATGTGATAACGGCCAATATAGTTATTCCACTTGAAATCCCGGGAATCGCGGTAATCACCCTCGCCCATATCCCAGTAACGCGGTGCGCTCACCCCGTGAATCAGGCCGCGATAATGCAAGACCGGCAGATCAAAGCCGCCGCCGTTCCATGAAACCAGTTGCGGCGTGAATTTTTCGACCCCATCGAAGAACCGCTGGATGATCTGCGCCTCGCCGGCTTCCGGCTCGGCCAGCGAACGCACCATGAAACGGTTTCCTTCACGCAGCGCGTAGGAAATGACGATGACACGCTGAAGATAATGCGGCAAAAAATCGCTGCCATTTTTCGCGCGCTGCTTCTGGAAAGCAAACTCGGCCACTTCGGCATCAGACAAGCCCCCGTCGAGCTCGTGCAGGGTACGGATGCCAGCCACATCCGGGATGGTTTCAATATCGAAAACCAGGGTGGCACTCATATTTTATTTGCGTACCCAGTTACTGCGGGCATCCTGCACCCACCAGCCACCCGGAGCCTTGTCGATCCAGCGCTGCGCGAAAGTCGAACGAATTTCACCTTCCCATTCCGGCTTGCCATTGGCCCGGGCGATTTCCCGATACAAGGCGGCACGATCCGCGTTTTCCGCAGCGACAAGCGCATTCGCTGCCTGCCGCTGCGCCAGAGGCACGGCATTCGCATCCCGCAAGGCCACGCCGCCATCGCGGGACAAGCCCACCGCACCGCTGGCAAGCAAGGGCTCCAGCTGGCCGTAACGCCCCTGCATGGCGGATTTCAGCTGGCTCACGGCGGGCGTATTGGCTTCAAGATTAGCCTGCGCCAGAGCTGCTCCGGCTCCGGCTCCGGCTCCGGCGGCCAGGCCCAGCAAGGCCACGGCCACGCGCAATGTTTTTTTCATTTCTGCTCCTTTTCTGGCCTGGCTGCAGGGGCGGCAGGCACGATACGAACCGTTTTGCCGTCGGCCGGCATCTGCCAGACCTCATCGATGATTTTGTCTGCCACCTTTTCTGCGGCGGCTGCCGGGAAATAAATGTTGATGGTGACACAACCGGCAAGTGTTCCCGCAAGAAAAAGGGGATACACCAGGCTGGAAAACTGCTTCATGCTGACCTCCGGAAAACTATCTCACCTGGACAGAACCATTGCTGGCAAGTGCCGCCTTCAACCGTTCCACCAGTCCTTCCCAATCGACCCGCCGATTGTAGCCGATGACATTAAGCGAAGGCAGCCCGCCGCCTTGCACAAGGACATAACCACTGGCGGGCAGGCTGGCGAGTGTCCCGGGGAGGGAAACACCCAGCTTTCCGGCCAGATCGTCAAATCGCGAGGAAGGTGCTTCGATGCCGCCCATCTGGCAGACCCCGTTTTCCAGACGACAATGCACACCGATACGGTCGTAACCGAAGGTTTCAAAAACATTCAGAAAACTGCGCTGGATGGCTGCGGCAGCACCTGCCCCGCCCAGTGAGGAAATGTTTTGCACCGCCCGCTGGCTGATCCGTTTTCGATACTCTCCCGGACTGCTGCGAAGATGGGCGTCAAACGCCAGCGGGCGCATGCCGGACATTTCCAGCCCGCGAATATCGGCATCGAGATAGCCCGTGATGTCACCAAAAGCGTAAGTCTGCGTGAGCATGCCCAGATCAAGATGCCGCGCCTCGATATTGCCCTGCAGACGCGGTAATTCCCCCAAAGGTTCGATAACCTTGAGGCCGTCGATGGCCAGATAGCCATCGAATACAGAAACCATCCATTGCCCCTCAAGCGACAAGGTCGCATCGGCGTAGCGGATGCGCGGGATCGTCGCAGAAAACACTCCGGCCATCCCGGGCCAGCCCAAAGCCTCGGTCAGCCTTGGCATGGCAATCGGCTCCAGAGCCGCCCCCAGCCGCCATTGCCACTGCCCACCCAGCTTGTCCGCATGAAAATCTTCCAGAATCAGCCGGCCATCCAGAACGGGAATGTCACTCCGGGCAAAATCCACCGATTCGCCCTGAAGAACCAGCGGAACAGAAAAAGCTCCGACGGGTAAGGCCCCGAGTTGCCCGCCTTCTGCATTGAACTCCACGGTAGTTCGCGCATCACGCCGCCAGGGAATGTTTGCCCTCACCCCACGCAGGGCATGATGGCCGGACATCAGGCTGACATTCTCCAGGGCAGCATCGAAGGAACGCATTCCCCGGGAATCCAGGGATACCGCCACGCGGGCCCGGCCACTCGCCGTGATCTTTGGCCCGGCCATGGCATCAATGAAAGGCTGAAGCAATGCGGGCCATGAAGCAGAAAGATCGAGCCATTCGCTGCTGGCTTCCGCGCTTTGCAGACGCACCGTACCGGCAGCTCCGTCACGTTGCCACTGCCCGGCTCCCCTGATTTTTCCGATATCTGCCAGATTCAGCTCGGCCTGCCCGACAATCAAGGCAGTCTCGTTCACATTTCCTGATGCGGTGATCCCCATCGCGCCCGAACGATAAAGCGGAGCAATGTAGAGTTCCCCCCGTGGCCAATCCATCGCCGCCTGCCAATGCCAGGATTTCCCGGGCTGCCCGGGCCGGCTTTCCGCAACAGCCTTCAGATTCAGCCGCGCGTTGATCTTGTCTCCGGCATGCAAACCCGCCGCATCAGCAAAACTCGCCTCACGCAGGTCCAGTTGCAGGCGAATCTGCCCGGGGTCCAGCCTGCCACGCGCAGAAAAATGGCCTGCCGGATGCCATTGCGCCAACACAGGCAGGAGGCGGGCCAAGCCCGAAAAATCAGCCTCATGAATCTCGACAGAAAGCCGTTTCCCGCCTGTCTCGTAACGCCAATCCAGCAACCAGGGCTTCTCCGCCGTTTTGTCGGCCGACACGCCCACACGGCCGCGCTGGCAATCCACCAGCGTCGGCGTCATCGAAAACTTCTCGCATCGCACACGCAAATTCACGAGCTGCTGGCTGCCCATCGTCAACGAAGCCACATCGAGAGCCGCCGCGCCGCCTTGCGTCAGATGCAAAACCACCCCCCGGGCTGAAAACGCCGGGTGTTCAAGATCATCCAGACGCAAATCGAGCGTCTGCCCCACCGACACCAACGGGAAGGCAAAGCAGCAATACAGCCAAAGACGGAAAACGAGTTTCAAAGCCATCGTGTACAAGCCGTCGTGTCATGGATTATCCATGCAGCGAGGCTCACCCCAATCCGGCCGTGCCTTCGGCTTTCACGGCATTCGCATCTTCCCCGCCCTGAAGACGGCGCGCGGCACGGGCATCGAGCCAGTTTCTTCCCGCAATGAGAAAAGCCAGGGTAAAGAAGGCCCCTGGCGGCAGGATGGCTACCAAAAAGCCCGGGTAATCGCTGGGTAATATCTGGATGGCTGTTGCACCGGGAATGACCATATCAATCCCGGAAAACAGAGCACCACTGCCAAGCAGCTCGCGCACAGCACCCAGGACGACCAGCACCAGTGTCAGCCCCAGCCCCATGGCCGCGCCGTCGAGCGTGGCGGCCAGCGGCGGGTTTTTGGCCGCATAGGCTTCGACTCGCGCCAGAACGATGCAGTTGGTCACGATCAGGGGAATGAAGATGCCAAGCACGATATAGAGCGAGTGTAGCCAGGCATTCATGGCCAGATCGACGCCGGTCACCAGCGAAGCGATGACGAGGATGAATACCGGAATGCGGATCTCGTAAGGGATAAAACCACGCAAAAGGGCGATCGAGAGATTCGATGCAGCCATCACCAGGATGGTTGCGATCCCCAGACCCAGTGCGTTGACTACGCTGTTGCTCATGGCCAGCAAGGGGCACATACCCAGCAGCTGAACCAGGCCTGGGTTCTGCCTCCACAGGGCACTGGTGAGGATGTCGCGGTAGATCATGAGCGTTCCTGCGCTGAAGTGGCGGGCGAATCGGCAAAGAGTTTTGCGCGGTTGGTATTGACCCATTGCACGGCGCGGAAAACGGCATGGGTCACGGCACGGGCACTGATGGTGGCCCCACTGCGCTGATCGAAGTGGCCGCCATCTTTTTTCACACGCCATTGCCCCGGCGGCAGGCGATCAAACCCTTGCTGGTCGAATTGACGTATCCAGGGATGGGCCTTGTTCTTGTCCTTGTGCGGGTCGATGTAATCACCCAGCCCCGGCGTTTCCTTGTGTTCGGTAACGCGCACGGCAAGAAGCTCGCCATTGGCGCGTATGGCAAGAATCAGGCCGATGCGGCCACTGTAGCCGTCTGGTGCGGCCGCTTCAAAAACCAGGGCAACGGGCTTGCCGGCCAGGCGGGCGAGATAGGCGCGGGAGGGGTTATTCTGCCCGAGCTCAGGCGTAGCGGGCAGTTCTCGAATTTCCTTGAGCAAGGCGTTGTCGTATTCAGACGGAGGCAGGACTTCTCCGATCAGCTTGAGTTTTTCCACTTCCGCGCTGGCAGCGATGGGCTTCAGTGTCGCCGTGTAAATCACTGACATCAGGGTCGTGAAGGCCAGCGTGAAGGCCAGCAGAATGGCGGCGGTACGCAGCGAGGTATGAAAAATACCGGGCGGGTGGGCGGATTCTGCCGGGGAGGAGGTCGAAAGGGAATTCATGGCTCGCCCTGTCTCCCGGAACCGGATTTATGACCAAACACGGGAGGCTGGGTCCATTGGTCGATCAAGGGGGCGGCCATGTTGAAGATCAACGTGGCAAAGGCGATGCCGTCCGGATAACCGCCGAAACTGCGGATTGCCCAGGCAAGAAGGGCAATGCCTGCAGCGTAGATGAGTTTGCCGCGCGGCGTCGTTGTTCCGGAAACCGGGTCGGTAACGATAAAAAACGCTGCCAGCATGGCTCCGCCGCTAAAGAGATGAAAAACTGCACTGGCATGTTGCTCCGGAGAGATCGCATGAAACAGCCCGGCAATCGCTGCCAGCGCGGCGATAAAGGCAAAGGGCATGTGCCAGGTGATGATGCGCTGCTGGATCAGCCAGAGGCCGCCCAGCAGATAGCCCACCGCTATCCATTCCCAGCCCTTGCCACCGAAGCTGCCAAAAGCGGCGTTGCTGCTGGCGATTCCGCTGATGGTGACGTGATGGCCTGCCGTATGCATGGCCGTCCGCAGAGCATCCAGCGAAGTGGCCATGGTGACGGCATCGAGATGAGGCTTGGCCGTACCACCGAAAATCAGGTCGAGCGATTGCCCGATGTTCTGAAAGCTGCCGAAGGCATCCGCCGAGGGCCATTGCGACATCAACTGGGGAAAGGCGACGATCATGACGCAAAAAGCTACCATCGCCGGATTGAAGGGGTTTTGCCCCAGGCCGCCATAAAGATGTTTGGCAATGATGATGGCGAACAGGGTAGCGGCGACAATCAGCCACCAGGGGGCGACGGGCGGGAAAGTCAGTGCAATCAGCCAGGCGGTGACCAGGGCAGAGCCGTCCGTCAGGAAAGGGCGAACGGGTTTACCGCGAAGGGCGAGGAAGGCGGCCTCGCCCGCGAGTGCTGCCGTGGAAGCCAGCAATATCTGGATCAGGATGCCGATGCCGAAAAACCAGACATAGGCGGCCAACCCGGGCAGCAGGGCAAGCAAGACACGCAGCATGACGCTTTGCACACTGGCCGGTTGCCGGAAATAGGGGGAATTGAGCATGATCAATCTTCTTTCGCCGGTGTGGTCCGGGCGATTTCCTTGACCTGGGCGCGGCGGGCTTCGATTTCCGCAATCTGGGCACGCTGTCCGGCGGTCAGGTTGTCGGTATTTTTCGGCATGGCCTGTTCTTTCTGCTGCTGCGCGCGCGCCATGGCGGCGGCGATGAGTGCCTGCTTGCCGGAAAGTTCTGATACGGCATCGTCGGCATTGGCAGCTGCCTCCGCCCCCGAGGACGCAGGCGGCACGGGCGTGGGTGCAGCGGCACTTTCAGCGGCGAGTTTTTCGCGGGTGGCTGCCGCCTTGGCCGCCAGCCTGGCGGCTTTTTCCTGTTTCTCGCGTTCGTCGCGGGCAAGGCGAAATTCGTAACGCTCACGGGCCTCGTCGGCAGCAGATTTGTCACGCTCCCGGGCCCAGATTTCACTCTTGGCAAAACGGTAGTAATCGACCAGCGGAATGCGGGAGGGGCAAACGTAAGCACAGCAACCACATTCGATACAGTCGAACAGATGATATTCCTGCGCTTTTCCGAAGAGTTTGGCACGGGAATACCAGTACATTTCAAAGGGCTGCAGATCGGTTGGGCAGACCTTGGCACATTCACCGCAACGAATGCAGGGCATCTCGGGGGCGGGCGGCGGAAACAGGGCGGGGGAACCGGCCAGGATGCAGTTGGTGGCCTTGACAACGGGAACTTCTTCGCCGGGCATGGCCACGCCCATCATGGGCCCGCCCATGATGAGACGGTCGGTATCGGCCTTGGGCTGGCACAGGGACAGCAGATCACGCATGGGCGTACCGATGGCGGCTTCAAAGTTGCGCGGGGTGGCAACATTTCCGGCAACGGTGACGATGCGGGAAACCAGGGGACGGCCAAGGACGATGGCATCGCGAATGGCGTAGGCCGTACCGGTGTTGAAACATTGCACGCCGTAGTCGGTAGAACGCTTGCCATGCGGCACTTCGATGCCGGTGAGCACCCGGATGAGCTGCTTCGCGCCACCGGCCGGGTAGCGGGTCGGAATGACGACGACCTGAATCTGTGCATCCCCCCGCTGCCGGACGGCGGCCTCCATGGCGGCAATGGCCTCGGGCTTGTTGTCTTCGATGCCGACCAGAGCCCGCCCGGCCTGGAGTATTTCCCGCATGATGGCTACTCCCTCGATGATGCCAGCGGCGCGTTCGCGCATCTGGAGATCGTCGCAGGTGATGTAAGGCTCGCACTCCGCGCCATTGATGACCAGGGTGTCGAGTTTGCCGTGCTTGCCCGGATTCAGCTTGGTGTGGCTTGGGAAAACCGCGCCGCCCAGGCCGACAACGCCCGCATCGCGCAGGTAATCGCGCGTGACGGCAGGCGCGGCATTGCGGTAGTCGAAGGGTACGCACCCGACCCAGCGTTCTTCGAAATCAGGCTCGATGACAACGCACAGGGCCGACAAGCCGGAAGGGTGCGACATGCGGCGCATCTCGACGGCTTTGACCGTCCCCGAGGTAGAGGCATGAACAGCAGGAGAAGCCGTGCCATCCGCCGCACCGATACGCTGGCCTTTCAGTACTTTCTCACCCGCTGCCACCAGCGGACGCGGTGTTCCTCCCACGCTCTGGTGGAGCGGAATGACGAGCTCCCCGGGGAGAGGCGCGGCAGCGATGGGCAGACGGGTGGATTCTTCCTTGTGGTAAGCGGGCTTGACGCCGCCGTTGAAGCGGAACAGTTTTCCGGACATCAGGCAACCTTCCTGATTTCGATGACCGGGTATTTCCATTTCCAGGTTTCAACCGTCTCACCGGTAGGGATCATGGCGATGCAATCGACAGGACACGGCGGGATGCATAGTTCGCAGCCCGTGCATTGATCGGCAACGATGGTATGCATCTGCTTGGCTGCCCCGATGATGGCATCGACCGGGCAGGCTTGCAGGCAAAGGGTGCAGCCAATGCAGGTGTTTTCGTCGATGAAAGCCACGCTTTTTGGCTTTTCTTCGCCGTGTTCGGCAGAAAGCGGCTTGAATTCACGGCCAAGAAGATCGGCCAGCTTGCGGATGCCCTCCTCCCCGCCCGGCGGACACTGGTTGATTTCCGCCTCGCCCGAGGCGATGGCCTGGGCATAAGGCTTGCAGCCGGGAAAGCCGCACTGTCCGCACTGGGTTTGCGGCAGGATGGCGTCGATCTTGTCGACAAGCGGATCCCCTTCGACCTTGAACCTGATCGAGGCATAGCCCAAAGCCGCACCAAGCAGGACGGCCCCCAGGGCCATGACGAGAATCGCGCTGAGCATCAGTGATATTTATCCAGGCCGGCAAACCCCATGAAGGCAAGGCTCATCAGGCCCGCCGTCACGAGGGCGATCGGGTTGCCCCGAAAATAAACCGGGATATCCGCGCCTTCAAGCTTTTCACGAATCCCGGCAAAGAGGATGAGAACGAGGGTAAAGCCTAGCGAGCTGCCGAAACCGAACAGCAAGGACTCGATGAAATCGTTGTTCATGGCCACGTTCAGCAGGGGAATGCCCAGCACGGCGCAGTTGGTGGTGATGAGAGGCAGGTAGATGCCAAGCACCTGATGCAAAACCGGGCTCGTCTTCTGGATGACCAGCTCAGTGAGCTGGACGATGGCGGCAATGGTGATGATGAAAGAGAGCGTGCGTAGATACTGGAGACCGTAAGGTGTCAGCAGCCAGTGATCGATGATGAAGCTGGCTCCGCAACCGACGGTCAGCACGAAGGTCGTGGCGGCCCCCATGCCCAGTGCCGTTTCCAGTTTTTTGGAGACGCCCAGAAACGGGCACAGGCCGAGAATCCGGACAAGAACGACGTTATTGACGAAAACCGCGCCGAGAAGGATGAAAAGGTAACCAGTCATGATGTATGAGAAAGCGAGCGGCGGATTATCGCGCGGGCCAGCTGGCAGGGCAAGCAAGGCGAATGACAGGGAAAAATGGCTATACAATGACCGCTCAGGTATGGTTGAACAACCCAAAAGACCCATGCAAACAGAGACCGAATCCACTGATACCCGGCCAGACACGACAGCCAGCTTTCTGGCGGCCCCCTCCCCTGACGCCCGGATACTGCAGCAGCTGGAAACCCTGGGGCAGGAAATGGCAAGCGTCTCCGCTTCCTTGCCAGAGGCGTCTGTCAGCGAGTTCCCTTCACCCAAGGTCACCGTACTATTCACCCCACACCAAGTCTCGCTGACGGCGGCGCGCGCTGCCGTGGCAGCATCGCTCACCGAAGCGCACCCGCAGCGGCTGACAGGCATCCGGCCCGACAGGGTGCTTGAAACCTTGCGCCCGGTTTTCCTGCCTCGCTGGCGGATCAAGGGAGAAATCAGCGGCCGGTGGCGGGCCGATGGCATCAAAAGCGAAAACTGGGAAGTCGATTGCCCCCACTGCTTTGGCAGCGGCAAGGTGGGCATCGGCGTCCAGCAGCGGGAATGCCCGAACTGCTGGGGAGGTGGCAAGGAAAAGCAGACACGCAAACAACGGCATCCGGAACAAGGCAGCAGTGAAGCAGGATTGCTCGACTCGCTGTCCAATGATGGTGCTGGAGTTCACTGGCCCGCCAGCCTGGCCGCGGGAAGCCCGGCGGAACCGGAAAACATCCTCCTCCTGCCAGAAGATTTCCGCACGAAACTACGCTGCCTGCGCCCGGCCGGGGTGTACCCTTCCGAAGCCATGGACACGCTCAAGAATCGCCTGGCCATGACCCTGGAACAGCAGGCCAAATCCACCCTGGCGCAGTATTCCCGCGTCGAGGGTTTCAGCTTCGACCCCCTGAGTGTTCGCAGCCAGACTGCCGTGGCGGCCTGGCTCTACCCGGCGTATCTTGCCC
>CAZFPI010000068.1:7891-14973 GCA_964521075.1 uncultured Sterolibacterium sp. | reverse complement strand
TCATGGGCATGAGCCTGGCCGAAGGCGGCCACCTCACCCACGGCATGCCGCTCAATATGTCCGGCAAGTGGTTCAATGTCGTGGCTTACGGGCTCAACGAGAAGGAAGAAATCGATTACCCGAAGATGGAAGCACTCGCGCGAGAACACAAGCCGAAGATCATCATCGCCGGTGCTTCGGCTTACGCGCTGCGGATCGACTTCGAGCGTTTCGCAAAAATCGCCCGGGAAATCGGCGCGATTTTCTGGGTGGATATGGCCCATTACGCCGGGCTGATCGCTGCCGGCTTCTACCCCAACCCCGTTCCGCATGCCGACGTGGTGACCTCGACCACGCACAAGACACTGCGCGGCCCGCGCGGCGGCGTCATCCTCATGAAGGCCGAGCACGAAAAGGCCCTCAACTCCGCCATTTTCCCCGGTCTGCAAGGCGGCCCGCTGATGCACGTCATCGCGGCCAAGGCTGTCGCCTTCAAGGAAGCGGCTTCGCCCGAGTTCCGCGCCTATCAGGAGCAGGTCATCGCCAACGCCCAGGTCATGGCGCGCGCGCTGGCCGCCCGTGGGCTTCGCATCGTCTCCGGCCGCACGGAATCGCACGTTTTCCTCGTCGATCTGCGCGCGAAGAACATCACCGGCAAGGATGCCGAAGCCGCGCTGGGGCAGGCCCACATCACGGTCAACAAGAATGCCATCCCTAACGACCCGCAAAAACCGTTTGTCACCTCCGGCATCCGCATCGGCTCGCCGGCCATGACGACGCGCGGTTTCACGGAAATCGAGGCCGAGCAGATCGCCAACCTGATCGCCGACGTGCTCGATGCGCCTGCCGATGAAAAGGTGCTCGCCGCCACGCGCGAAAAAGTGGCTGCTCTGTGCCAGCGTTTCCCGGTGTACGGCGGCTGATTCGCCGGAGTAAAGGGAAAGAGCACTCTCCCAAATGAAATGTCCCTATTGCCCCGAACTCAACACCCAGGTGGTCGACACCCGGGTGAATGAGGACGGGGATACGGTACGTCGCCGCCGCCGTTGCCCCGCGTGTGACAAGCGGTTTACGACTTACGAACGCGTCGAGCTTCAGTTGCCGCAGGTCGTCAAGAAAAACGGTAGCCGCTGCGAGTACGAACGTGAAAAATTGCAGGCCAGCATGATGCTGGCCCTGCGAAAACGCCCCGTCACGACGGAAAGCCTGGATGCGGCCATCGATCGCATCGAAGAAAAGCTGGTCACCCTTGGCGAACGTGAAATTGCCAGTGACCGCGTTGGCGAACTGGTCATGCGTGAATTGAAAAAGCTCGACAAGGTGGCTTACGTCCGTTTCGCTTCGGTTTATCGCAATTTCGAGGATGTCGAGGCTTTTTCGGATGCTGTTCGCGAAGTCCGCAAGCCCCGTTCTGTCCGTACCCCCCGGTCCTGAGCATGTCCGAAGCCACCGCTGGGTATACACCGGCCGATCATCGCCATATGGCGCGCGCCTTGCAGCTGGCCGCCGAAGCAATGAATATCACCACACCGAATCCGCGTGTGGGTTGTGTGCTGGTGCGTGGCGAGCAGGTGCTCGGCGAAGGCCATACCCGACCGGCTGGTGGCCCACATGCCGAAGCCGTTGCCTTGCGCGATGCCGCAGATGCCGACGTTCGCGGGGCCACGGCCTATGTCACGCTCGAACCTTGCAGCCATCATGGCCGCACTCCGCCTTGCGCCGACGCGCTGATCGCGGCGGGGGTGGCACGTGTCGTCGTGGCCATGCAGGATCCGAACCCGCTCGTTGCCGGGCAAGGCCTGGAAAAATTGCGGCAGGCAGGGATCGAAACCGATTGCGGGCTCATGGAAGCCGAAGCGCAGGAACTCAATATCGGCTTCGTCTCGCGCATGACGCGCGGCCGCCCCTGGCTGCGGCTCAAGTCTGCAGCCAGTCTCGATGGCAAAACCGCGCTCAACAACGGCGTGAGTCAATGGATTACCGGCCGGGCGGCGCGGGCCGACGGCCATCGCTGGCGCGCGCGGGCCTGTGCCATTCTTACCGGCATCGGCACGGTGCGCGATGACGACCCGCAACTCACCGTCCGGCTCGATGGGCCACAAACCGCGCCACGGCAACCGCTCAAGGTCATCGTCGATAGCCGCCTGGACATGCCGCTTACCGCCCGGGTGCTGCAAGGCGGGCCAGCCCTGATCGCCGCTGCAACAGATGACGCCGCAAAAATTGCCGCGCTGCGCGAACGTGGCGCAGAAGTCGTTTTCTTGCCCGATGCCCGGGGCAAGGTCGACCTGGAGGCCTTGATGATGGAGCTCGCCCGGCGGGGGATCAACGAGGTTCATGGCGAGGCCGGGTTCCGGCTGAATGCCTCACTCATGCAGGCCGGGCTGGTCGATGAACTGCTGCTGTATCTGGCTCCCACGCTCCTGGGCGATGCTGCGCGCGGCCTGTTTCCCCTGCCGGAACTCACCGATCTCTCGGCGCGGCGTGAGCTGCAGATCATCGACCTGCGTCGTCTGGGCGATGACATCCGGATTTTGGCGCGGCCCCGATGAAAGCCGGCATGCCTCCTCTTGTTCGCCGCGAATTTCGGGGGCGTCTGGTGCTCCTGAACCTGCTGCGCGTGCTGCATCTGGTCGGTGTGGTGGGCAGCGGCGCAGTGCTGCTTGGGGCTACGCCGCTGGCAGGCAGCGAAATCTACGCCCTGGTGCTTGTCGGCTCGGGACTGGGCATTCTCCTGCTCGACACCTGGACCAACCCGGATTACCTGCGTCAGGTCAGCGGTCTGGGCATCCTCTGCAAGGTACTGCTCCTGGCCACGACCATCGTTCTGGCGGGCCTGGTTGTCCCCATTTTTTGGGCCGTTCTGGCGGGCTCCGTCGTCCTCTCCCACGCCCCGCGACGGCTGCGCCATCGCGTGATCTGGCCCCGTCGACGTCAAGGGCGCGCCGATTGATTCGCGCCCGGCGCGGTGAGGCCATCGCCATTGCTATCGCCATCGCCTGCTGATCCTGGCGGCCTCCTTTGTCCGGCCAGGTCTTTGCTGGAGAACCCACAAAACTCTGGCCGGTAATGAACCTTGGCACGATAATGGCGGTCTATCGTGACCGCTTCTTTTTTCCGTACCCAACATGTCCAGAAATTTTCTTTCCCGTCTTTGCTCCCCCCTTCTGGCCCTTCTGGCGACTGGCCTGCTGAGTCTCTCCCCAGCCCAGGCGCAGCTTGCTGCGCCGCCGCCCGTCATCGCCGCCCGTGCCTGGTTTTTGCTGGATAACGTCTCCGGGCAAGCCCTGACGGAAAACAAGCCGGATGAACGTGTCGAGCCGGCCTCGCTCACCAAACTCATGACCGCGTATCTTGCCTTCGCCGCTCTCAGGCAAGGCACGCTCAAGCTGGATCAGACCGTCCCTGTCTCCGAACGTGCCTGGCGCGAGCCGGGCTCACGCATGTTCATCGACCCTAAAAAACCTGCCACGGTCGAAGAATTGCTGCATGGCGTCATCACTCAGTCCGGGAATGATGCCTGCGTTGCCCTGGCAGAAGCCATTGGCGGCAGCGAAGAAGGCTTTGCCCAGATGATGAACCGCGAAGCCCAGCGGCTGGGCATGAAGAATACGCAGTTCCGCAATGCCACCGGTTTGCCCGACCCGCAGCACTACTCGACCGCGCGCGATCTGGCCACGCTCGCCAATGCGCTGATCCGCGATTTCCCTGACCGCTATCCGATGTTCTCGCTCAAGCAGTACCGCTACAACAACATCACCCAGCCCAACCGCAACCGCCTGCTCTGGAGCGACCCGCACGTCGACGGTCTCAAGACAGGGCACACCGAAACAGCGGGCTACTGCCTCGTCGCTTCCTCGAAGCGTGAATCGCGCCGGCTGATTTCTGTCGTGCTCGGGGCTGGCTCCGACGCCGTTCGCGCCACCGAATCGCAACGTCTGCTGGATTACGGCTTCCAGTATTTTGACAGTGCGCGTCTTTACAACGCTCGCCAGGTCGTCTCGCAATTCCCCGTCTACAAGGGGCAGCTTGCCCAGGTCAAGGCCGGTTTCCCGAACGATTTCGCCGTCAGCGTCCCCAAGGGGCAAGCCGCTCAGCTCAAGGTGAAGCTCATCAGCAAGCAGCCGCTCCTGGCCCCCATCAGCCAGGGCCAGCAAGTCGCCACCCTTACCCTCCTTCTGGGCGACAAACCTTTGGGCGACTACCCCGTTTTCGCCCTGGAAAATGTCCCTGTGGCCGGTATTTTCGGGCGTGCCTGGGATACTCTGCGCCTCTGGTTTGAATAAGGGAGAAAGCCTGCATGATCTATCTTAATGGCCAGTTCATGCCGCTCGGAGAAGCCCGTGTATCCGTCATGGATCGTGGCTTTTTGTTTGGCGATGGCGTCTATGAAGTCATTCCCGTTTATTCGCGCCGCCCTTTCCGCCTTCCGGAGCACCTCGCCCGCCTGCAAAGAAGCCTGGACGGCATTCGCCTGGCCAATCCGCTGCATGACGATGAATGGCCCGCCCTGATCGAAAAAATCATCGCAGCCCAGACGGGTGAGACATTCAACGACCAGCAGGTTTATCTGCAGATCACGCGCGGAGCCGACACAAAACGCAATCATGCCTTTCCGGCGCATGTCGCCCCCAGCGTCTTCATCATGAGCGAACCGCTGTTGCCGCCTCCTCCTGAACAGCGTGAGCAGGGCATTACCGCCGTCAGCGCGGCCGATAACCGCTGGCATCGCTGTGACATCAAGGCCACCTCGCTCCTGGCCAACTGTCTACTGCGGCAACGCGCCATCGATGCCGGTTGCGTCGAAACCCTGCTCCTGCGCGACGGCTTCCTGACCGAGGGAGCCGCCTCCAACATCTTCGCCGTCAAAAATGGCGTACTTCTCGCGCCGCCAAAAACCCACCTCATGCTGCCGGGCGTCACCTACGACGTCATTCTCGAGCTGGCCAGTCACCACGGCCTGCCGCACGAAGTTCGGGATATTCCGGAAACCGAAATCCGCTGTGCCGATGAACTCTGGATGACGTCCTCAACCAAGGAAGTGCTCCCCATCGTCACCCTCGATGGCCACCCGGTCGGCACGGGCCGCCCAGGCCCGCTGTATGCCGGAATGCTCGGCTGGTATCAGGATTTCAAGCGTAACGTCATGCGAACCGGACACTGATCATGATCCAGGACAAGCCAGCCCACCCTGACGGCAAAGATACCCTGCTTGAATTCCCCTGTGATTTTCCGCTCAAGATCATGGGCGCGCGTCACGACGACTACGCCCGGGTCGTGCTCGAAATCGTCCTGAGGCACTTCCCGGATTACGACGCCAGAGGCATGGAAATGCGTCCATCGGCCAAGGGAAACTACCTCAGTCTCACCTGTACCGTCCGTGCTACATCCAAACACCAGCTCGACGCCATTTACCGGGAACTCACTTCGCACCCCCTGGTGAAGGTCGTTCTCTGACGGGAGGATGCCGCGTGAGGAATGAATCGTGAGTTACACGGCACAGGAACCCCCGTCTGCCCCCATTCATGCACTCATCATCCGCTCGCTGGGCCTGGCCGGATACGAGCCTACCTGGCAGGCCATGCAGACCTTCACGGCAGCACGCACACCGGAGACACCCGATGAAATCTGGCTGTGCGAACACCCGCCCGTCTTTACGCTGGGCCAGGCTGGAAAGCCCGAGCATCTGTTGAAAGACATTGGCATTCCTGTCATCAAGATCGACCGGGGCGGCCAGATCACTTATCACGGCCCCGGGCAACTCGTCGTTTATCTGCTCCTCGATCTGCAACGGCGCGGCCTCAAGGTTCGCGAACTTGTTTCCCGTATCGAGCAGGCCGTGATCGACCTCCTGGCCGGATACGGCATTTTTGCCGAACGCCTGCCCGGCGCGCCGGGTGTCTATGTGCAAGGCGCGAAAATCGCTGCACTGGGCCTGCGTATCCGAAACTCGCGCAGCTATCACGGCCTGTGCCTCAACGTCGATATGGATCTCGCCCCCTATGCCGCCATCAATCCCTGCGGCCATGCCGGCATGGCCGTCACGCAAATGCGCGACCTGTGCAATGAAACCGGTGTGCAACGCGTTGCCAGCCGCCTGCTCGACCACCTGAACACACAACTATCATGACTCACGAAAAACAGAAGGGTGCGGCAAAAACCTCGCGCATCCCCATCAAGATCGTCCCCGTCGAACGTCTCAAAAAACCCGCATGGATTCGCGTCAAGGCCAGTGCCGACAGCCGCCGTTTTGGTGAAGTCAAAAGCCTGCTGCGCGAGCAGAAACTGCACACAGTCTGCGAAGAAGCTTCCTGCCCCAATATCGGCGAATGCTTTGGCGCGGGCACGGCCACCTTCATGATCCTGGGCGATCTATGTACCCGCCGCTGCCCGTTTTGCGACGTTGGCCACGGCAAGCCGCTCCCGCCTGACCCTGCCGAACCGGAACAACTCGCCCGCAGCATCGCTGCGCTGAAACTCAAATACGTCGTCATCACCAGCGTCGACCGTGACGACCTGCGCGACGGCGGCGCGCAGCATTTTGCCGAGTGCATACGGAAAATCCGCGAGCAATCCCCGCACACGACCATCGAAATCCTCGTTCCTGATTTTCGTGGGCGCATGGATATCGCCCTGGATATTCTCACGGCCACCCCGCCGGATGTCTTCAACCATAATCTGGAAACCGTACCGCGTCTTTACAAACAGGCCCGTCCCGGAGCGGACTATGCCCATTCGCTCCAGTTGCTCAAGCAATTCAAGGCGAAGAACCCCGGTGTTCCAAGCAAATCCGGCCTCATGGTGGGGCTGGGGGAAACCGACGAGGAAATCCTGGAAGTTTTGCGCGAGATGCGTGCCCACGATATTGAAATGCTGACCATCGGCCAGTATCTCGCCCCTTCGGCGCATCACCTTCCCGTTTTGCGTTACGTTCACCCCGATGTTTTCGAGCTCTACGCCCGGGAAGCTGCTGCCCTGGGATTTTCTCACGCCGCCAGTGCCCCCATGGTGCGCTCGTCCTACCACGCCGACTTGCAGGCGCATCAGGCTAATCAGGCTAATCAGGCTAATCAGGCTAATCAGGCTAATCAGGCTAATCAGGC
>CAZFPI010000068.1:1294-7791 GCA_964521075.1 uncultured Sterolibacterium sp. | reverse complement strand
CTAATCAGGCTAATCAGGCTAATCAGGCTAATCAGGCTAATCAGGCTAATCAGGCTAATCAGGCGGGGGCGGTGGGAAAAACGAAGGCAGAGGGCCAGGGAGGTTAATCGTTCTCAAGTCTTCCCGGCAGCCTCTGCCCCGGCCATCGCCAAAGCCACCGCCTGCGCGACCTTGATGCCGTCGATGGCGGCCGAGTAGATTCCACCTGCATACCCCGCGCCTTCGCCTGCCGGATAAAGACCGACGGTGTTTACGCTTTGAAAATCCTCCCCGCGCCGGATACGCAGCGGTGAGGAAGTGCGCGTTTCCACACCCGTCATCAGGGCATCGGCCAGATCGTAGCCGCGTATTTGTCGCGCAAAGGCAGGCAAGGCTTCGCGCAAGGCGGCGACAACATAATCCGGCAGACAATCCGCCAGATTGGCGGGTTTGACGCCTGGTGTGTAGGAGGGCTGAACTTCCCCCAGATGCGTCGAGGCGCGCCCGGCCAGGAAATCGCCCACCCGCTGCGCCGGGGCAGAATAATCCCCGCCGCCTACGGCAAACGCACGGCTCTCCCAATGCCGCTGAAAGTCGATGCCTGCCAGTGGGTTCTTCTGCGCGTCATCGAAAAAATCGTCGGGACGCACATCCACCACCAATGCACTGTTGGCATTGCGTTCGTTCCGCGAATACTGGCTCATGCCGTTGGTTACTACCCGCTCCGGCTCGGAGCTTGCTGCCACGACCGTTCCGCCTGGGCACATGCAGAAGCTGTAGGCAGACCGCCCGTTGCTCGCGTGGTGGACAAGCTTGTAATCTGCCGCGCCAAGGAGAGGATGACCGGCGAATTTCCCGAAACGGGCACGGTCGATCAGGGACTGAGGGTGCTCGATACGCACCCCGATGGAAAACGGCTTGGCCTCCATGAACACCCCGGCCTGATGCAGCATCGCAAAGGTATCGCGCGCGCTGTGGCCCACGGCCAGAACGAGATGGCGTGTCTCGAGCACCGATCCATCCTGCAAGCTGACCGCCCGCACATGTTTTGGGGAAGTAGCGTCGGTAGCGTTGGTAATGCCGGTAACGTCGAACAGCAGGCCCTCCACCCGGCTGCCAAAACGGATTTCCCCGCCCAGCCGGGTGATCTCCTCACGCATGCGCTCGATCATGCTGACCAGACGAAACGTGCCGATGTGCGGCTTGCTGACGTAGAGAATTTCCTCCGGTGCGCCGGCCTTGACGAATTCCTCCAGCACTTTCCGGCCAAGATGCTGCGGATCCTTGATCTGGCTATAGAGCTTGCCGTCGGAGAACGTCCCCGCTCCGCCTTCGCCAAATTGCACATTGGATTCCGGGTTCAGAACTCCCTTGCGCCACAAGCCCCAGGTGTCCTTCGTCCGCTCGCGCACGGCCTTGCCGCGCTCCAGAATGACAGGCCGGAATCCCATCTGCGCCAGCAACAGCCCGGCAAAGAGGCCGCACGGCCCCATGCCGACGACAACGGGCCGTTCACGCAGATTTTCCGGGGCACGGGCCACGAAGTGGTAACGCATGTCCGGTGTCGCCTGCACATGCCGGGCTGCCATGCGTTGCAGCAAGGCTGCCTCATCCAGATCTTCGGACAGGCGGATATCCAGGGTGTAGACAAGATGGATCGCCGATGATTTTCTTGCGTCATAACCCCGGCGAAACACCGTGATTTCCTGAATCGCCTCCGGCAAGATTTCCAGACGCTGACAAACCGCCTGCGAAAGGGCTTCCGGTTCATGATCGAGGGGCAGTTTGATTTCCGTCAGGCGCAGCATGGTGGTCTTTCTTTGGGGAGAACGAAATTTTACGGCACGATTGGCTGCCCGGTCGGGCTTGTGTCTCATGTGCCCGGTTGTCCCATGGGTGTCCCATGGGTGTCCCATGGGTGTCCCATGGGTGTCCCATGGGTGTCCGATATAATTCCGCCCCTGACCTTTGCCATACTCTCCCGCATGACCAAGAAAATTTATATCCGCACTTTCGGTTGCCAGATGAACGAATATGACTCGGCGAAAATGGCCGACGTGCTGGCCGAACATGCGGGCGCGGAGGGAACAGTTGCCACCGATCGCCCGGAAGATGCAGATATCATTTTGTTCAACACCTGCTCCGTGCGTGAGAAAGCCCAGGAAAAGGTATTTCATGATCTGGGCCGGGTGCGCCACCTCAAGGAACGAAATCCGGCTCTGGTCATCGGCGTCGGCGGCTGTGTCGCCAGCCAGGAAGGAGCCGCCATCATCGAACGCGCTCCTTATGTCGATGTCGTTTTTGGCCCGCAAACCCTGCACCGCCTGCCCCAGCTCATTGACGCGCGGCGTTCGAGCGGCCGTGCCCAGGTCGATGTCTCCTTTCCGGAAATCGAGAAATTCGACCACCTTCCCCCAGCACGCGTCGAAGGTGCGACAGCCTTTGTGTCCATCATGGAGGGCTGCTCGAAATTCTGCTCATTCTGCATCGTCCCTTACACACGCGGCGACGAAGTTTCGCGTCCGCTGGCCGATGTCCTGACGGAAGTCGCGGGGCTGGCCATGCAAGGCGTCAGGGAAGTCACCCTGCTGGGCCAGAACGTGAATGCCTATCGTGGCGCGACAGGGGAGGGAGGTGCTCGCGATGACACTGTCGATCTGGCCTTCCTGATCGAAACCATCGCCGACATTCCCGGCATCGAGCGCATTCGCTACACCACCTCGCACCCGCGCGAGATGACGCAACGGCTGATCGACGTGCATGGCAAAGTGCCCAAGCTGGCCACACAGCTGCATCTGCCGGTGCAGTCGGGGGCTGATCGCGTTCTGGCGGCGATGAAGCGTGGCTACACCGCGCTCGAATACAAAAGCATCGTCCGCCGGCTGCGTGCCGCGAGGCCGGATATTTCACTGACTTCGGATTTCATCGTCGGCTTCCCTGGTGAAACCGAGGCCGATTTTGCGGCAACGCTCAAACTCATCGAAGACGTCGGTTTTGATGGCAGCTACAGCTTCCTCTACAGCCCGCGCCCGGGAACACCCGCCGCCGAAATGGAAGACAGCACCCCGGCTGATGTGAAATCGGCCCGCCTGCAGCAGCTCCAGGCTCTCATCGACCGCCAGGCCGCTGCCATCAGCCAGGCCATGGTTGGCAGTTTTCAGCGTGTGCTGATCGAGGGGCGATCCAGAAAGAACGCAGAAGAACTGGCCGCACGCACGGACAACAACCGCGTCGTCAATTTCCCTGCTCCCGCCGAAGCCGTGCGGCTCATCGGGCAGTTTGTCGAAGTCCGCATCACCGAAGCCCGCTCACATTCCCTGCGGGGCGAGCTCGTGGTGCGGGAGGATCAGGAAGGCCGGAAGCTCTGATTCAATGCAGCCGCTCCGGGCGGCCGCAGCACTGCCGGTAATGTTTGCCACTGCCACAAGGGCAGGATTCATCCTGCATGTCTTCGCCTTCCACCAGCTGGGACAAGGATTTACCCTTGCGGCGAAGATCCGCGTCCACAGCCTGGTCGGACTCCCGTTTTGCCTGCCAGAAATCGTAAATCGTCTGGATGACTTCGGGCAGGGCATCCGCAGCACTTTCCATGGCAGTTTGCTCCTGCGCTGGTGACATCCAGGGCTCGCCGCGTTCTTCGGCATCTTCCTTGAGGATGCCGCTCAGCAGGAAAACCGGCTCCATCAGTTCGGATAACGGTTCGGCATGGTCACCTGCGGCGTCATACCAGTTACCGCCGAGCTGTGTGCCGAAAATGTAGGCTTCTGTCCAGGTCGCGAAATCGTAGTCTTCGCCTTCTTCTTCGTCGGGATACAGAATCAGCTCCAGCCCTTCGCCGCTGGCCAGCGTTTCGGCCAGCGAGTTGTAAAAGCGCATCATCAGGCTCACCACTTCCTCTACCTGCGCGGGCGAATCCGTCGCAAATTCTCCGCCCAGTGCCGAGGGCAGCCATGCCCCCGGGGGGACGATCTGCGGGCTGCTGAGGATGGCGCAAAACATGGCCTGGAGTTCGTCGAGCAGCATGGGCTCACCGCCAAACGATGGGTCATCGAGCAGTTCTTCCAGACGGTCGAGATCGGTTTCCGTGAAGTTTTCGTGCGTAGTGGTCATGATTTTGTCCTGTTGTCCGATGCTCAATATAGTCGATCAAATCCGCCGCGCCTGCTCACATCGACAATGCCAGATCATCCTCATAAGCGCGCCCCGGGTAATGAAAAGCCACCGGGCCATCGGGTTTGGCGTGAACAAACTGATGTACAAAGGGGTTGGAGGATTCGAACATCCCGGCTGCCGGGCCTTCGGCCACGACGACGCCGTTATGCACGAAATAAGCGTAATCCACTACCTTCAGTGATTCCGACATGTCGTAGGTCACGACGATGGAGGTGACTCCCAGCGCATCATTGAGAGTGCGAATCAGCCGGGCGATGACGTTGAGCGAAATCGGGTCCAGTCCGGCAAAGGGTTCATCGTACATGATGAGCATCGGGTCAAGTGCAATGGCACGCGCCAGAGCCACCCTTCGCGCCATGCCGCCGGAGAGTTCGCCCGTCATCATCCCTGCCGCGCCACGCAAGCCAACTGCATCCAGTTTCATCAAGACCAGATCATGGATGATTTCCTCGGGAAGATCGGTCAGCTCCCGCATGGGGAAGGCGATGTTGTCGAACACCGACAAATCGCTGTAGAGCCCGCCCATCTGAAACATCATGCCCATATCGCGCCGCAGGGCGTAGAGGCCCGCAGAATCCAGGGCGGGCACATCTTTTCCCGCTACCCGGATGCTCCCGTGATCCGGCCGCAGCTGTCCTCCCAGTAAGCGCAACAAGGTCGTCTTGCCGCTGCCGCTCACGCCCAGGATGGCTACCACCTGGCCCCGGTGAATTTTCAGGTCGATACCACTCAGCACCTTCCGCTCACCATAGGCAAAATGCACATCGTCGAGTTCGACCAGATATTCCGGGGTGGAAGACATTTCACGGCTCTCCTGTAATTGGCCCGGATTTTACGCCCTCTGGCAGGCAAGCACCGTTCGCCATCAGGGCAATCGCATTTGAAATTTCCCCACCCCGTAGGGGCGAATCATCATTCGCCCCGAACCCCATTCGCCCCGAACCCCCTTCGCGGGATGCTCCGACATTCGGCTTCATTTTCAACCCTGCCGGGACTCGCCCCACCTCTATGGGTGGCTCCGCCCTGTGTACTCCCTTCGGGGTAGGCGATTCGTCGCGGGTCGAGTATGGCAGCTTTCTCAAAAACCGAACCGGGAAGCGGCCCCTGCCAAGGTCGCCACGCCCAGCAGTGCAAAGACCGCTGCCGCAATCGAGTGAATCAGTTTCATCGGGATTTTCAGGGCCAGCCTGTCGCCAACAAAGACGGCCGGTACATCGGCAATCAGCATCCCGAGTGTCGTGCCGATCACAACCTGCAAGGGGGCAGCGTAGTGCGCGGCCAGTGCGACCGTGGCAATCTGCGTCTTGTCTCCCATTTCGGCGAGGAAGAAGGTCACGAACGTCGCGCCAAAGACACCAAGCTTCCTGGCAACCCGGGTTTCCTCTTCCTCGATCTTGTCAGGAATCATCGTCCAGATGGCCATGCCGATGAATGACAGCCCAAGAACTCCGCGCAGGATGTCCGGGCTGACGGAGGCCGTAATCCACGCCCCCAGCGCACCGGCGAGGCCGTGATTGAGTGTGGTTGCCGCGAGGATGCCAAGAATGATGGGCACGGGCTTTTTGAAGCGTGCGGCAAGGATAAAGGCAAGGAGTTGTGTCTTGTCGCCGATTTCGGCAAGGGCAACAACTCCGGCAGAGACGAGGAGGGATTCCATAAAAATTTTCGGCCCCCTTCCTGCGGAAGAATCAAGGCACTGGACTTCGGTTCGGACGCTTTTGCCGGGGTGGTGAATTAATCGCGCGTCCCTGACGTTTCCTTCACTTCCGTTTTCTTTATTTCTTGCGGCTCTTCCGGGGCTGTTTCGGGGGAGGCTCGCCGGAGGCCGTCATCTCGTCGAGCATGAAAGCGAGGTCATCGAACATCTCTGGCCCCCCCGCTGGCCGATGGCGTCTGAGCATCTTCGCCAGCACTGCGGGGTTCTCGTAAGTCTGCAAGTCCTCGTCCAGGTAGCACAGCATTTCTTTCACATCCCGGATTTCGTCGTTCATCGCACGGTCGATCTTGTCCGGTGTGATGGTTTGTGTCGATGAGAGCAGATGGTAAAAAGGGGCGGTCAGAAGATCGATCTCGCTGTCCAGTTCCTTGAGCTGCTCGCGCAGTACCTTGTTGTAGTGCGCCACACGCGCATCGGGCAAGCCGGAAAGATGATCCGCGTCGATCTGCTCGATTTCGAGCTGGATGTTGAGCAGCTCCAGCAGGTTGCCTTCGTCATAGGCGCGATTGACGCGCTGCATCAGGCTGGTTTTCTGCCCGGCGGTCAGATCCTTGCTTTGGCGATCCGGATGCAGGGTGCTGGCCAGTTTGCGGTAGACATCGCGCACGGACTGGCTGATTTCCTTTTC
>CAZFPI010000068.1:0-1194 GCA_964521075.1 uncultured Sterolibacterium sp. | reverse complement strand
TCGCTGCACAGTTCGAAAATCATCGTGCCGAGATTTTCCCGCTGCTTCTTGCCACGGATGGCTCCGGGGGTATCGAAGTGCCTGTCCAGCAGCTGCGCCATGAGGATTTTTCTTTTCCGGAGCTTGTCGTGCAGAGGATGCAGCTCCTTTGCCAGCCGCTGGTTATAGCGAGCCCGGTAATCATGCCAGAGAGTGATGCTGGCGCGACGCTCCCCGATCTGCCGGATCAGACGCTGGAAAGTCGCTTGCTGCCGGGTTTGTGGCTTTGTTTGTTCCAGCACTTCGGCGACGGTCAGCCCGCCACAGCGAGCGGCGGGCGATTCTTCATCTGACAGGGAAGGCTGGCGGGAAGCTTGGCTCATTGCTGAACGCAATCGACGAAATAGCAGGTCCTGCCTGCCTGCCGGGTTTTCACAAGGCCATGAATATCGGTTTCAAATCCCGGGAAGCGTTCGTTGAAATCCCGCGCGAACTGCAGATAACGCACGATGGTTTTGTTGAAGCGTTCGCCAGGAATCAGAAGCGGAATGCCCGGTGGGTAAGGGGTCAGCAGCACGCTGGTAACCCGCCCTTCCAGCTCCTCGATGGGCACACGGTCGATCTTTCGATGCGCCATGCATGCGAAGGCATCGGAGGGGCGCATGGCGGGCTCCATGTCGGACAGATACATTTCCGTCGTCAGCCGCGCCACGTCATTGGCCTTGTACACCTCGTGAATCTGGGTGCACAGATCCTTCAGGCCGACGCGCTCGTAACGCGGATGCTTGGCGATGAATTCCGGCAGCACCTTCCATAGCGGCTGGTTTTTGTCGTAATCGTCCTTGAACTGCTGCAGGGCCGTCACCAGCGTGTTCCAGCGGCCCTTGGTGATGCCGATGGTAAACATGATGAAGAAGCTGTAGAGCCCGCATTTCTCGACGATGACGCCGTGTTCGGCGAGGTATTTGGTCACGATGGCGGCCGGAATGCCGAAGTCATCGGCGAAATCGCCATCGACATCGAGGCCCGGCGTGATGACGGTGGCCTTGATCGGGTCGAGCAGATTGAAGCCCCGGGCCAGTTTGCCAAAGCCGTGCCAGCGCGCGCCAGGCTTGAGCATCCAGGCGTCGCGCTCCTCCAGTCCTTCTTCGGAAATGTCATCCGGCCCCCAGACCTTGAACCACCAGTCGGCCCTCCATTCTTCATCCACCTTTC
>CAZFPI010000067.1:0-15207 GCA_964521075.1 uncultured Sterolibacterium sp. | reverse complement strand
CGGGTATTGACGGCAAAGAGTTGGTCGTAAGCCGACATTTCGATCTTTGCGAAGGGTTTCATGTGGCCGATGCCGGCGTTGTTGATGACGACGTCGATGCGTCCGTAGCGTTCTTTTGTGGCCGCGAAGAAGCGCTGAACGCTGGCTTCTTCGCGGATGTCTGCGTGATGGGCGAAGGCTTCGCCGCCGGCGGCTTCGATGTCGCGGACGGTTTGTGCGGCTCCTGTACCGGAGCGCGAGTAGCCGACGGCGATACGCAGGCCGTCACGCGCGAGGCGCAGGCAGGTGGCGCGGCCAATGCCGGTTCCGCCGCCGCTAACGAGGGCGACGCGACGGGGCAGTTCATCCGGGCGGGTCATGCAGCTTGCCCCATATTCATTTCTTCACGCAGGTCGCGTGAGGCGGCCCAAAACAGAAGGCTGGCGAAGCCGCCCAGACAACCCATGACGAGCATGGAGTAGCGGATGGCTGTCTGGCCGTGGATCGGGCCGAAGACGTGGTCGTTGAGCAGTCCGATGGAGAGCGGGCCCAGGCCCGCGCCGATCATGCTGACGATGAAGAGAAGAACGGCAGAGGCGGTGGCGCGCATGTGGGGCGGGGTAACGCCCTGGATGACGGAGAACATGGGGCCGACGTACATGGCACCCAGTGTGTAGAAGGGGATGAAGCACAGCAAGGCGAGCTGTTTGTCCTGGAGGAGGACGAAGCCGAGCATGAAGGGGATGGCGGCGATGGACTGGATCGCGGGCAGGCGCATGTACCAGCGGGTGTCGCGGTGGCCGTAGCGGTCGGCGAGGCTGCCGCCCAGCCAGGCACCCACACAGCCGGCGATGCCGATGGTCCAGCCCAGATGCCAGCCGATGTCGGCGAAGGGCATGCCGTGGACGCGCCCGAGGAAGGCCGGGCCCCAGGTCAGGATGGCGTAACCGGCCAGTGACTGGATGGAGGAGGCGAAGGCGACGAAAACGAAGCCGCGACGCGAACGCAAAAACCGCAGGACTTCGCCGAGCGAGGCCTGGGGGGCGTTTTCGGGCGGGGTGGCCAGGCCTTCCGAATGGCCGCGCGGGACTTCTTTTACCGTGAGTCCGACCAGGGCCGCCAGGGCCAGACCCGGCAGGCCGACGACGAAAAAGACGGTGCGCCAGTCGTAGTTTTTGAGCAGATAGCCGCCGGCCAGAAAGGCGAGGGCGGAGCCGATATAGACGCCGCAGGCGTAAAGCGAGAGGGCGGTGGCGCGGCGATGAGGCGGGAAGTAGTCGGAGATCAGGGAGTGCGAGGGCGGGCTGCCACCGGCTTCGCCAACACCGACGAGGACGCGCAGGAGGGCGAGTTCGACGAAACTCTTTGCCAGCCCGCAGGCGGCGGTCACACCGCTCCAGATGGTGAGTGCTAGGGTGATGATGCCCTTGCGCGAGCCGCGATCTGCCCAGCGGGCGATGGGGATGCCGACGAGGGTGTAGAAGAAGACGAAGGCAAAGCCGGAGAGAAAGCCCATCGCGGTGTCGGAAACACCAAACTCTTTCTTGATCGGCTCGATGAGCATGGCAAGAATTTGCCGGTCGATGAAGTTGAAGATGTAAGTGAGCGTCAGCAGGGCGAGGACGTACCAGGCGTAACCGCCGGGCCGGGGTTTTTCATTCAGCGTTGCGTTCATGTCAGCCCTGCTGCTTTTTTGCCCGACGTGCTTCGCGCAGGCGGACGAGTTCGGCGTAGTCGGCGGCCAGCCCCTTCTGGATGAAGGTGTCGATTTCTTCCTTGCCGTAACCCAGCTCGGCGAGCAGTTCGCGGGTGTGCTCGCCTTGCAGCGGCGGGTGTTTTTTCACGCTGCAGGGCGTGCCGTGGAAATGAACCGGGACGCCGGTGACCTTGAGTTCGCCCAGCGTGGGGTGCTGGGTGGGGACGATCATCTTGTTGTGGAGAATCTGCGGGTCGATGATGACATCTTCGACTTCGTTGATCGGGGCGGTGAGTACGTCGGCAGCGATGAGTTTTTCAACCAGCTCGGCGCGGGTGAAGCGGCGCGTGCCTTCGGACATGACGCGGTCGAGCTCGTCTTCGTTGGCCAGCCGCTGGTCGATATTGCAAAAGCGCGGGTCGGAATCCCAGTCCGTACCGAGTGCGCGGCAGATGTTGCCGAAGAATTTTTCGCCGGGGGTGGTGATGACGACGTATTTGTCGTCTTTGGTGGGATAAACGCCGGAGGGCGCGAAATAAAGGCTGCGGTTGCCCGTGCGCGCGGGGCGTTCGCCCGTCGCCAGATAGCCGCCGATGGAGCTGGCCTGGGCGTGCATGAGCGTGTCGAGCAGGGAGACGTCGATGCGCTGGCCTTCGCCCGTCGCCTCGCGCACCCGCAGGGCGGAGAGCGCGGCATTGGCCACCAGCAGCGAAGTCATGACATCGACCGCCGGGAAGCCGGTGCGTACCGGCGCGCCGTCGGGTTCACCGTTGAGGCTGAGCACGCCCGTGTAGCCCTGGGCGAGGAAGTCGATGCCGGGGCGGCCAGCGTAAGGGCCGTCCGCGCCGAAGGAGGTGACCCAGATCCAGATGATGTCGGGTTTGTGCTTTTTGATCTGTTCGTAGTTGATGCCCAGCTTGCTCATCGCCGGCTCGCGCACGTTGGTCACGACGATGTCGGCCGTGGCGGCGATTTTGGCAAACACGGCCTGGGCGTCGGCCTGTTGCAAATCGAGCACCATGGCGCGCTTGCTGCGGTTGAGGCTTAGGTACGGCCCGCGCTGGTCGCCGCGCTTGGGGCCGAGGTGGCGGCTTTCGTCACCGTAGTGCGATTCGATCTTGATGACGTCCGCACCCAGATCGCCCAGCAGCGTCGCGCCATACGGCCCGGCAAGCATGGTGGAAAGATCAAGCACACGCAGGCCGGCAAGCGGGCCTTGGGAGAAATCGGGAGTCGTCATGGTCGGGGGGCTTTCTGGTTTCGTGGTTCGTGGGGGTGAGCAGTGATGGGGAATGCGAAATGTATTGGTCAATGGTTGTGTAATTTTTCCTGCAACCAGATTTTGATGAGTGACTGGTAAGGAACGTCGCGTGCATTGGCAGCGGCTTTGATCGAATCCAGCAAATGTTGTGGAAGGCGCAGGGAAATGGTTCGGGTGGTGGGCTTCAGATTGGGGAATACAACCTTCTGCGCTGAGGACCAGTCGAGGTAATCCGCAGAGTCATGCGTCTCCCAAAAAGCACGTTCTTCTGCTTCGCTGGAAAAACGGGGGGCGGTTTTAAGTGGTTTGCTCATAAATCAGTCGCTCCTTGCGGTGCATGTCCCGGGCGGAAATGATCCGGATTCTTTCGCCTCTGTTCCTTAAGGTAAAAGTAATGTGCAACAGGCGTCCCGTGTCGGTGTGGCCGAGTGCGTGGAAGCGGCACTCAAGATGGCTGTGCTTTTCATCTGCCAGTAACAGTAGCGGTGTGTTGAAAAAAACCTGTTCTGATTCTGCAGTGGATACGCCGTGCTTTTCATTTTTTCGGGCGTTACCCTGATCCCATTCAAAGCCGGTGATGCTTGCCAGATTGATCATGTCCGTATATTAATAACGTATACACAAAAGGCAAGATAGACGCTGGGCAGGCTCAGGATTCAATCTGGAAAACTGCAACGGGAAGCCTTCGAGTCTGCCTCGGCAAAAACTTCCCGTGCTTCGGATGGCGGCAAGCCGATCAGAAGATGAATACGCGGCTCCGCCAAAGCCAGTAGCTGCGGGTTCTGGCGGTAGACTTGCAGCATCATGGCGCGGTTGGCCTCGATTTCGCAGAGCAGACGGTAATTTTGCTCGGCATTCATGATGGCCAAGGGTCAATTCTGTGGCTTTCCCTCAATCCTGATGCAGCTTCGCCACGATGTCGCGCTGCATTTCCAGATCGTCGCGGGTTTCGCCCAGCAGGACGAAGGTAACGGTGTTGAAGGCTCCGGCGCACTTGGCGCGCAGGGTGTCGGCGAGGCGGTCGTAGGTGCTGATAACGGCCCATTCTTCGAGCATGTCGTCGGTGATGAGGGCGGGCATTTCGGCCCATTTGTTGGCGAGCGAGAGCTCGTGCAGCTTCGGCCCGAGGCCGTCCCAGCCGTGGTGGTCGAGGACGGAGTGGTAGGAACGGGTGGAGGCGTAGAAGGCGATCTGCTTGCGTAGCGCGTTTTTGGCTTTCACGACTTCTTCCTCGTTCTTGCCCACGGCCATGAAAGGCGCGCCGATGAGGTCGAAGGCGGCGGCGTCACGGTTGCCACGCTTGGCACCTTCGGCCACGGCGGGGAGGATGACTTCGCGCGTGTAGCGGAAGGTGGCGACGGGGTGCAGGCGCAGACCTTCGCACAGCTCACCCGACAGACGCGCCATGTAGGGGTTGGCAGCGGCGGCGTAGAGGGGGATGTTCGGGAAGTCGATCGGGCCGGGGTTGAAGAAGGGCGGGAGCATGGTGAAGCTGTAATGCTCGCCTTCGAAGTAGGTGGGCTTGGCCGGGTTCTGGAAGCTCGTGAAAATGGCGCGCAGGCACTGGAAGTACTCGCGCATGCGCGGCCCCGGCGGGCTGGGCCAGGCGGTGCTGTAACGGCGTTCGTTGTGGCCCTTGACCTGGCTGCCCAGGCCCAGGGTGAAGCGGCCGCCGGTGTAGTTGGCCAGATCCCAGGCGAGTTGCGCCGTGACCATGGGGCTGCGCGGAAAGGCGACGGCGATGTTCGTGCCCAGGCGGACGCGCTGCGTGTGTTCGGCAGCGATCATGAGCGGCAGAAAGGGGTCGTGGCCGGATTCCGGGGTGGTCAGGCCGTCATAGCCGAGATCTTCCATCTGCCGCGCCAGTTCGGCGATGCGGGCGAGTGTCGGGCGGTTCTGGCCGTTGCCGGCGTATTGTTCGGTATCGGGGCCCATCAGGGCGGTTTCGACGCGCAGTGCCATGGCGTTTCCTCGTTCAGAAGCGTCATTCCCGCTTGCGCGGGAATGACGGGGTTTGCGGTTGCGATGTTTCAGACGGCCCTTTCGGGCCGCGATCATCTTACTTTGCCTGTTGCAGGAGCTTCCACAGACGATGCGGCGAAGCCGGGGTTTCGTGGATTTTCAGGCCCAGCGGATTCAGCGCATCATTGATGGCGCACATCAGCGCGGCGGGCGTGGTGTGAATCGCCCCTTCGCCACAGCCTTTGGCCCCCAGCGGCGCGACGGGCGAAGGCGTGCAGACTTCGCCTTTTTTCGTCATCGGCACTTCGTGGATGGTCGGCATCAGGTAATCAACGAAGGTGGAAACCAGCGGCTGGCCCTCGTCGTTGTAGACGTATTCCTCGAACAGCGCAGCACCCACGCCCTGCGCCACGCCGCCCTGGATCTGGCCTTCGACGTTGGCCGGGTTCAGGCGTGTGCCGCAGTCGTCGACGATGAAGTATTTGAGGATGTGGGTGCGGCCGGTCTGGCGGTCGATTTCCACCATGGCCACATGGGCGGCATTGGCGGCGGTGAGGTAGCTGCGGCAGCGGCCCTGGTCGTCCGGCATGTTGCGGTTGGGGGCAGTCCAGACGGAGGTGGCTTCGGGGCAGGGTTCGACACCCGGCGGGAGGAGGTCGCTGCGGAACAGCATGGTTCCGGCGATTTCGGCGAGCGTCATGCCGTGTTCGGGCATGGCTTTCAGGCGGAAGCGGCCATCCATGAGTTCGACCTGGTCGGGGGTGGTCTGCATCAAGCCGGCGACGACCTGTTTGAAGATGCCGCTGACTTTTTCGCAGGCCCCGAGGATGGCCCCGGTGATCGCCACGCCCAGGCGGCTGCCGCCCGGGCCGAAGTGCGGCGGGGCGACGTCTGTTGAGGCCATGCTGACTTTCACCATGCTCATGTCGACGCCGAAGTAGTCGGCGGCAACCTGCGAGGCGACGGTGTATTGGCCCTGGCCTTGCAGCGCGAAGCCGACGATGACGGTGATGCCGCCGAACACGTCGATGGCGACACGCGCGCCTTCGGGCACGCCAACACCGGGCACACCGACGGCGGAATAGACGTTCCAGTCGAACACACCCGGCTCGACGGTGCTGACGACGCTGACGCCGACGAGACGCCCGGCAGCGCGCATCTGCGCCTGTTCTTCACGCAGTTTTTTGTAGTCGGCCATGTCGAGCAGTTTGTCGAGCACCGCGCCGTAGTTGCCGCTGTCGTATTCGTTGCCGCTCGGGATGGTGTAGGGGAATTGGTCGGGGCTCAGGTAGTTCTTGCGGCGCAGCTCGGCCGGGTCCATGCCCAGTTTGCGCGCGGCCAGATCCACGAGCGATTCGAGGACGAAGAAGTGCGGTGGGGGGCCGTAGCCGCGATAGGGGTAAGTCGGGGCGCGGTTGGTGGCGACGATGGTGGCGTCATACGAGGCGGCCTGGATGCGGTAGGGGCCGGTGAAGGCGGCAATGGGCTTGGCGACGGAAATCGTGCCGTAGCCTTCGCAGCCCGCACCCTGGTCGTCGATGAGCTTCACACGGAAGCCCGTGATCGTGCCGTCGGCTTTGACGGCCAGCTCGGCGTCGTAGTAACGATCCCAGGCCTGGCCGCCGCCGGCCAGCAGGTATTCCATGCGGTCTTCGATGTATTTGACCGGCCGGCCATGGGCCTTGCGCGAGAGCAGCGCGGCGATGTCCGTGCCGCGCGGGCCGCCTTTGCCACCGAAGCCGCCGCCTTGCGGATGGCTGATGAGCTTGACCCGGTTGGGCAGGAGATTGAGGTTGGCCGCACGGCCCAGCGCGAAAAAGCGGGGGGCTTGATACGCGCCACGGCAGGTGAGCTCGTGATTGACGACATCCCAGGTGCAGATGCAGCCGAAGGTTTCGGTCGGGTTCGCGCCGCAGCGGTTCCAGCGGAAGCTGTCGCTGATGATGTGGTCAGCCTGTGCGAACAGGGCATCGACTTCGCCCCAGACAAATTTTTTCTGCTGGATGATGTTGCTGCCGTGCTGTTCGAAGATGACCGGCGCGCCCGGGGCCATCGCCACGGCCGGTGTGGGAACGGGGGGCAGGATGTCGTATTCGACACTGATGAGCTCGAGCGCGTCTTCGGCGATGTAGCGGCTTTCGGCAGCGACGGCGACGACGGGCTCGCCAACGAAACAGACCTTGCCAACGGCCATGCAGTAGTTGCCCCAGCCTTCCGGCGCGGTGGTGCAGGGGTTGCTCCAGGCTTTGACGTCATCGCCTGTCAGGACGGCATGGACGCCGGGCAGGGCTTCGGCCTCTTTGGTGTTGATGGAAACGATGCGGGCATGCGGGTGCGGGCTACGCAGGATGGCGGCATGCAGCATGTTGGGGAGCTTCACATTGTCGATGAACTCGGTCTCGCCGGTGACGAGCGAAGGGCTTTCGACGCGTTTGACTTCCTTGCCGATATAGCGCACGGCACTGGTCGGCAGTTGTTCGGGCAGGGTGGGGATGGACATGGCTTACCTCGGGGAGGAGGGATAACAGGGGGCGGCTTTCGGTGTTGCCTTCGGTCGTTTCTTACGCGCCTTGCTGTTCGCGCAGACGGGCGGCGGCGAGTTTCACCGATTCCATGATTTGCTGATAACCCGTACAGCGGCACAGATTGCCACCGAGAGCTTCCTTGATTTCTTCCTCGGAAGGATTGGGGTTTTCCTTGAGGAGCTCGAGCGTGGTCATCATGAAGCCCGGGGTGCAGAAGCCGCATTGCAGGCCATGGGCGTCGATGAAGGCGGTCTGGATGGGATGCAGCTGGCCGGTCTGGCGATTACGCAGACCTTCGACGGTGGTGATGTCCGCGCCGTCGGCCTGAACCGCGAAGGTCAGACAGGAACGGGCCGATGCGCCGTTGATGAGGATGGTGCACACGCCACAGATGCCGTGTTCGCAGCCGACGTGCGTGCCACCCAGGTTGAGTTCGTGGCGCAGGAAATCGGCCAGTGTCAGACGCGGCTCGACTTCGCGCTCGTAGCGAACGCCATTTACCGAGAGGCTGATCTTGTGTTTGGTGGTCATGGAAGTATCTTTCTTTCTGTATCGGGCTCAGGCCGCGCGTGCGGCAGCATCGGCCAGGCAACGCTCGGTAAGGGTTTGAACGAGGGCGCGGCGGAAGTCCGGGGAGGCGTGGATGCAGCCCATCGGTTCCTCCAGCGCAGCCGCACCGGCAGCAGCGGCACGGGCGAAAGTCTCGGGAGTCGGGGCCTGGCCGCGCAAGGCATCTTCGGCAGCGGTCAGGCGCACGGCCGTGGGATTGACGCCAAAGGCGGCGATCTTCGCCTCGCTGATCACCCCTGCCGTTTTCTTCAGTGTCAGACAAACCCCCGCCAGAGCCAGGTCGCCATTGCGGCGCGCTTCTTCACGGATCGCCCAGCCCGTGCCGGCGGGCAGGACAGGAATGCGGACTTCGGTGAGGATTTCGCTGGATTCCAGGCTGGTCGTCATGTAAGTGACGAAGAATTCTTCAGCCGGAATCAGCCGCTCGCCATCGGGCCCGACGGCCTTGAATTCGATGTCGAGCACCAAGGCGACGGCGGGGTATTCGGAAGCCGGGTCGGCATGAGCAAAGGAGCCGCCCACCGAGCCGCGATTGCGGATCTGGCGGTGGCCGACGAGCTGGGTCGCGTCGTGAAACAGCCGTTGTTTGGCTTCGATCAGGGGCGAGACACCGGCTGCGTGTTTGCTGGCCATGGTGCCGATGGCAATGATGTTGCCTTCTTCGCGGATGTAATCGAGCTCCTTGATGCCACCCAGGTCGATCATGATTTCAGGGCGGGCGACGCGCAAGGCGAGCATGGGGATCAGGCTCTGGCCACCGGCCAGGATTTTGACGTCGACGCCGTCGTTTTCCAGCTTGCCGAGCAGCGAGACGGCCTCGCCCAGCGTCGCCGGTCTGAGGTATTCGAAGGATGCCGGTTTCATCGTGAATTCCAGAAGTGAAGTCGAAACAGGAAGCCGGAAGAGAGAACGCAGCACCGTGCAAGCTGAGGTACATCGGGCTCGCGCTGGCGTTGCAGTGGTACGTTCACACGCTCCGGCGGTCAGCCTGCCAGTCTATGTGGATCGTCTTTTTGAATCAAGCAATCGCCGAAAATCCTCAACAATCTGATCCGGCCTATCCGGTTTCATATCGGGCCAACTCTTGGGACGAGACAGGCGCGGGGCTTTATTTTGCAAGCCGAAAAAGTTAGATTATCTCGTTTGATAAGCGGTCGTCCGTGGCGTCATGGTCGGCCGGGAATGTTATCCATCCCTCTTCAAGGAGCGAACATGAGCGGTCCCCTGCATACCCAGCTGTGCGAGAAACTCGGCATCGAGTATCCCGTCGTCGCCTTCACCCACTGTAAAGATGTGGCCGTGGCCGTCATCAATGCGGGCGGTTTCGCCGTGCTGGGTGAGGCCATGCACACGCCGGATGAAATCGCGGCCGACATCAAGTGGATCCGCGACCGCATCGGCGGCAAGCCCTTCGGTATCGACCTGGTGCTGCCCGCTTCCGTGCCCGAAGAAAAGACGGTGGAAGAACTGCTGGCGATGATTCCGCAGTCGCACCGCGATTTTGAACAGCACATCAAGCAAAAGTACAACGTGCCCGATCCCAAGGTTGCGCCCAACCTGCACCAGTGGGGCGGCCTCGACCAGAAACGCGCGCTGGCCCAGCTTGAAGTGATTTTCGACGAACGCGTCCCGGTGTTTGCTTCCGGCCTGGGCTCGCCCGCCTTCATCCTCAAGCGCGCCCACGAACTCGGCATGCAGGTCTGGGGTCTGGTCGGCAAGCCGCGTCAGGCCAAGAAGCAGATCGAAGCGGGCACGGACGTCATCATCGCCCAGGGTTACGATGCCGCCGGCCACACCGGCAACATCGGAACCTTCTCCATCGTTCCGCAGGTGGTCGACGCCGCGCGCGAAGCTGGTGTGCCCATCCTCGCCGCCGGTGGCGTGACGACGGGCCGTCATCTGGCCGCCGCACTGGCACTGGGTGCTGCAGGCGTGTGGACGGGTTCGCTGTGGCTGGCTTCGCGCGAGTCCGACGTCAATCTGCCGCTCAAGGAGCGTCTGATCGAAGCCGAAACCGACGACACCATGTATTCCAACTGCATCTCCGGCTACACCATGCGTACCACGCGCTGCCCGTGGCACGACGAATGGCTGGCCCCCGGCGCGCCGGAGCCGCTCAAGCCGCCATTGCAGATGATGCTGTCCTCGAACTATATCCAGGGTTCGCTCGACTACCAGCGCAAGGATCTGATGACCGAAGCCGCTGGCCAGGGCATCCATTACGTCAAGGAAATGAAGCCTGCCCGCCAGATTCTGTCGGACATCGTCGAAGAAGCCCTGGACGTTTTCGACCGTTTCGCCAGTGCCTGAGACACCGATCGACACGGCCGCTGCCGTTGACCCGCTGGACCGGCCCTGCGAGAGCGGTTTCGCTCCCGAAATGCAGGGCCGCCGGGCCGAGTGCGACGGCGGCGCGCCCATCGTTGGGACCAAGTACGCCGGCCGCCAGGATTTCGCCGGCACACTGACAGGGCACTATCGCGACTATCGCTCCGGCGATCAGGGCGAATATGTCTGGCGGTGGTACCTGATGAGCGAGCTGACGGTGAAGCCGCAAGGTTTCGTGCATGACGCCGTGTGGTGCGATGCTGACAGCCTGTTCATGGTTGACGAGAAGTGTTGAACCCGCTGTAAGCCGTTCGGGCTGAGCCTGTCGAAGCCCTTGTCCGAATCGCGCATTTCGACAGGCTCAATGCGAACGGAATTTGTTGCGACCGATTAACAACATGAATTGCGGCCCCCTCGTTATGGGCCAGGAGTGAAAACATGCGTATCGTGGTTTGCGTCAAGGAAGTGCTCGACCCGAGTGCCGTCAATAACTACGCGCTGGCTGGCAAGCTGAAAATGGCCGCCGACGGCAAGACGCCGGAAGTGGCTGCCGTGCCGCGCCTCATCAACGGCTTCGACGAACAGGCGATGGAAGCCGCGCTGCGCCTGCGCGATGCCGGGCTGGACTGCAAGATCACCGCCGTCTCCATTGGCGGCGATCTGAAAGACCTGCTCAAGCATTGCGCGGCATTGGGCGCGGATGAAATCGTCGCCATCGACCCTGCCGGGGCCGAGCTGGATGGGCAAGTCATTGCCAATGTCCTTGCTGCCTACATCAAGAGCAGCGGCGGGGCGGAACTCATCCTCTGCGGCCGTCAGGCTTCCGACGATGACCAGGGTGTCGTGCCCGTCCTGCTGGGCGAAAAGCTCGGTCTGGCCATTGCCCCCCTGGCCCGCGATGTCGTCCTGAACGGCAACACGCTCAAGGTGACGCGCGCCACCCCTGATGGCGATGAAGTCGTCGAAGGTGCTTTGCCCGCCGTCGTGACCGTCAGCAACGAACTGGGAACGCCGCGCTTCCCCAGTGCGAAATCCAAGATGGCCGCCCGAAAGATGTCGCCGACGGAAATCACCGTGGCTTCGCTGGGGCTTTCCGCCGCCGAGACGAAGCCCGGTGTCGTGCTCACCCGCCAGTTCGTCCCCGAAGTCCAGGGCAACTGTGAATTCCTCAAGGGCTCCCCGGCCGAAGTTGCCCGCCAGCTACTCGACAAACTGCGTGCCGACCGCGTGATTTGACCCGCTCATCTCGCCGCACCCGCACCAAGCCGCCGCACCGGGTAACCGGTCTGGCGGCTTTGTTCTTCCCTCCTTACGGAAAGCCCCATGCTTCGTATCATTTCCGCCAATCTGAATGGCATCCGTTCCGCCTGCACCAAGGGGTTTTTCGACTGGATGAAAAACACGGATGCCGATGTGGTCTGCGTCCAGGAGCTCAAAGCCCAGGCAGGCGACCTGTCCGAGGAGATGCGAAATCCGGAAGGTTACCGGGGCTTCTTCCACTACGCCGAAAAGAAGGGTTATTCGGGAGTAGGAATCTATTGTCGCCGCGAACCCGATCAACTCATCGAAGGGATCGGGCATCCCGAGTTTGATGCGGAAGGACGCTTCATCCGGGCGGATTTTGGCCCGCTCTCCGTCGTGTCCGTCTATGTGCCTTCGGGCTCTTCCAGCCCCGAGCGGCAGGAGGCGAAATTCCGGTTTCTGGAAGTCTTTCTTCCCGTCATGGACGCCTTGCGGGCAGAAGGACGGGATTTTGTTGTTTGCGGCGACTGGAACATCGCGCATCAGCCCATCGACCTGAAAAACTGGAAGGGAAACCTCAAGAACTCGGGCTTCCTGCCCGAGGAGCGCGAATGGCTGACGCGCCTGTATGCCCGGGGCTGGACGGATGTGTACCGGCACTTGCATCCCGAAGCCGGAGAAGAAGGCTACACCTGGTGGAGCAACCGGGGGCAGGCTTACGCAAAGAACGTCGGCTGGCGCATCGACTTGCAGGTGGCCACGGCGGAGATGGCCGGAGCAGCCCGCAACGGCAGCGTCTACAAAGCGCAAAAATTCAGCGACCACGCGCCTTTGTGCATTGATTACGAGTAGGTGTCGGCCAACCCCGTAGGGGCGAATCATCATTCGCCCCTACGGGTCACGGATGCGATGAGGCTGCGTGAAGAATGCTTTCGTCGTTTTCGGGCGGCATTCCGCAGGTAGAATCCCGCCAGCACATTGACTGGAGCATGGCCATGGATTTCAGCCGGGATTTCATCGAATTTGCCTGTCAGCAGGAAGTTCTGCGGTTTGGCGAGTTCAAGACAAAATCGGGGCGGCTATCGCCCTACTTCTTCAACGCCGGGCTCTTCAACGATGGTGCGGCACTAGGCAAGCTGTGCGAGTTCTACGCGCGCACCATTCTGGCCTCCAAACTGGAATTCGACGTACTTTTCGGACCGGCCTACAAGGGCATTCCGCTGGCAGCCGGAACGGCGATGGCCCTTTCGCAGGCCGGACGAAACACGCCTTTCTGTTTCAACCGGAAAGAAGCCAAGGATCACGGCGAAGGCGGCATGCTGGTCGGCTCTCCCCTGAAAGGGCGGGTGCTCATCATCGACGATGTGATTACGGCAGGAACGTCCGTGCGCGAATCGGTCGATATCATCCAGGCAGCCGGGGCTACGCCAGCCGGGGTGCTCATCGCGCTGGACCGCATGGAATGCGGCGATGGCGACCTTTCGGCGGTACAGGAAGTGCAGGTCAAATACGGCATTCCCGTGCTGGCTATCGCCAACCTGACCGACCTTATCAACTATCTGCGCGGCCACCCTGAACTCCAGCCCCATCTGAACGCGGTCAAGCAATACCGCACACAATATGGTGTCGGCATTGGCAACCAGAGCTAAAACGGGGCGGGTAATGACGCGAGGAACCCTTCTGGCCGTCTCTGTGTCAGCCTGTCTGCTGGCAACGCCCGCCCAGGCAGTCAAAACCCTGTGCTGCACAAACACCCAGGGGCGCAATGTGTGCGGCGACACACTACCGCTGGAGTGTTACGGCCGGGCGTACCGGATCATCAACGAACAGGGTATGACCTTGCGCCAGGTGGAGGCTCCGCTGACCGCCGAACAGCGCGCCCAGCGTGACATCGAACTGGCCCGCAAGAAGAAAGAAGCCGGGGAAGCCTTCGAGGAGCGTCGCCGGGATGATGCCCTGCTGGCGGCTTATGCGAACGAGAAGGATATCGACACCGTGCGCGACCGGGCTCTCGAGGCGACGCGGACCAACCTCAAGGAAATCCAGGTGAAACTGGACGAGGCGCAAAAACAGAAAAAGAAGCTGGACGACGAGCTGGAGTTCTACAAGAAAAAAGGGCCGCCGGAATCGCTCAAGCAGCAGATCAAGGCGAACGAAACCGACGTGCAGTCCATACAGGCAAGCCTGGACGCCAAGAAGCTGGAAATGGAGAAAATCACGGCGCGTTTCGATGCCGAGCGTCAGCGTTATACCGGGCTGAAGCAGGGCACGATCCCACGCAAGCCCCTGCCCCCTCCGCCAGCAGGCACCAGACCACCGGCAGGGCGGCCATGATGCCCCCGGGGCCTACCCCAGCTTCTTCCGCAGCAGCTCATTGACCTGCTGCGGGTTGGCCAGGCCTTTGGTGGCTTTCATGGCCTGCCCCACCAGCGCGTTGAAGGCCTTTTCCTTGCCGGCACGGAATTCTTCGACGGATTTCTGGTTGGCGGCCAGTATCTCATCGAGAATGGCCTCGATTGCACCGGTATCCGTCATCTGCTTCAGCCCTTTTGCCGCGATGATGGCGTCGACGTCATCACCTTCCTGCATCCAGAGGGCTTCGAAAACTTCCTTGGCCGTCTTGCTGGAAAGCGTGTTGTCAGCGATACGTTGCACCAGTGCTGCCAGTTGCGCCGGGCGCACGGGGGATGTGCTGATGTCACGGTCTTCCTTGTTGAGCCGCGCGGCCAGCTCGCCCATCACCCAGTTGGCACAGGGCTTGGCCAAGGCCTGGCCCGCCGTTGCCAGTGTCGCTTCGTAATAGGCGGCCAGTGCCTGGCTGGCAGTGAGCGTGGTCGCATCGTAGGCGGAAAGGCCGTGTTCCTGCATGAAACGCGCCTTCATCGCGCCGGGAAGTTCGGGCAGGGCCGCTTTCGTGCGGGCGATCCAGTCGGGCGAAATCACCAGCGGCAGCAGGTCGGGGTCAGGGAAATAGCGGTAATCCTGAGCGTCTTCCTTGCTCCGCATGGCGCGGGTCTCACCCGTGTCCGGATCGAAAAGGACAGTGGCCTGCTGGATTTTCCCGCCGTCTTCCAGCGTTTCGATCTGCCAGCGGATTTCGTAGTCGATGGCTTGCTGCAGGAAGCGGAAGGAGTTCAGATTCTTGATTTCCCGCCGTGTGCCCAGCGGCTCGCCGGGGCGGCGCACCGAGACGTTGGCATCGCAGCGGAAAGAGCCTTCCTGCATATTGCCATCGCAGATGCCGATCCACATGACGAGCGCGTGGAGTGCCTTGGCGTAGGCGACCGCTTCGGCAGAGGAGGACATGTCCGGCTCGGTGACGATTTCCAGCAGCGGTGTGCCCGCGCGGTTGAGATCGATGCCGGATTTGCCGTGAAAATCTTCGTGCAGGGATTTGCCCGCATCCTCTTCAAGATGGGCGCGGGTCAGATGAACCGTCTTTTCGTAAGCTCCAGCGTTACCACTACCCTGGCCGACCTGAATGGAGAGTGTGCCACCACTGACGACGGGCAGCTCGAACTGGCTGATCTGATAGCCCTTGGGCAGATCAGGATAAAAGTAGTTTTTACGGGCAAACACCGAGCGGGGCGCGATTTGCGCGTCGATGGCCAGCCCGAAACGGATGGCGCATTCGACAGCGGCCT
>CAZFPI010000066.1:0-15381 GCA_964521075.1 uncultured Sterolibacterium sp. | reverse complement strand
CCGGCCCGGTCTGCTTGGCGTCGATGGCGACGACGATGCACGGGCTGCCCACCTTGCTGGCAGCCTCATGGATGAGCCCGGGGTTTTCGACAGCCGCAGTATTCATGCTGACCTTGTCGGCTCCGGCATTGAGCAGCCGGCGCACATCGGCCACGGCGCGCACACCGCCCCCCACCGTCAGCGGAATGAATATCTGCTCGGCCACCTGTTCGACGACATGCAAGATGATGTCGCGCTGGTCGGAGCTGGCGGTAATATCGAGGAAAGTCAGCTCGTCCGCCCCTTGTTCGTCATAACGCCGGGCAATTTCGACCGGATCACCGGCATCGCGCAGTTCGACGAAATTGACGCCCTTGACGACACGCCCGGCGGAGACATCGAGACAGGGGATGATACGTTTGGCAAGCATGGCAGCGGTAATCGTTGAGGAAATCAGCCCTTGGCGGCTTCGGTGAGTTTGTCGGCCTCGGCCTGGGCCTTCTGGAAATCGAGCTTGCCTTCGTAGATGGCACGGCCGGTAATCGCGCCGATGATGCCTTCATCCTGCACGGCGCACAGGGCTTTGATGTCCTTGAGGCAGCCGATGCCGCCGCTGGCGATGACGGGAATGGTCAGGGCCTGGGCGAGTTTGACGGTGGCTTCCACATTGACGCCGGAGAGCATGCCGTCACGGCCAATGTCGGTGTAGATGATGGACTCGACGCCGTAATCCTCGAATTTTTTTGCCAGATCGATGACATCATGGCCGGTGAGCTTCGACCAGCCGTCGACGGCAACCTTGCCATCTTTCGCATCGAGGCCAACGATGATGTGGCCGGGAAAAGCCCCGCAGGCGTCATGAAGAAAACCGGGGTTCTTGACGGCGGCCGTGCCGATGATGACATAGGAAATTCCGTCATCGAGACAGCGTTCGATGGTGTCGAGATCGCGGATACCCCCACCTAGCTGCACCGGGATTTCGTCGCCGACTTCGCGAAGAATGGCCTGGATGGCAGCCTCGTTTTTCGGCTTTCCGGCAAATGCGCCGTTGAGATCGACCAGATGCAGGCGACGCGCCCCCTGCTCGATCCAGTGGCGGGCCATGGCGGCCGGATCTTCGGAAAAGAGGGTGGCGTCTTCCATGACGCCCTGTTTGAGTCGAACGCAGTGACCGTCCTTGAGGTCGATGGCAGGAATCAGCAGCATGATGGTGTCGGCAGTAGAGGATGGAAGGGGGAAAATCAGGGATTCCAGCGGGTGAAATTGGCCAGCAGGGCAAGGCCGTCGCGGGCACTCTTTTCAGGGTGGAACTGCACGGCAAAAATGTTATCCCGTGCTACGGCACTGGTAAAGGTGATGCCGTGGCCGGTGGTACTGGCGACGATATCCGGGCTATCCGGCAGGACGTAATAGCTATGCACGAAATAAAAACGCGCGCCATCGGCAATGCCATTCCAGAGAGGATGCGCCAGGGTTTGACGAACCGTGTTCCAGCCCATGTGCGGCACCTTGAGCCGCGCGCCTTCGGCGTCGATCATTTTTTCCTGCGGAAACCGTGGGACTCGGCCCGGCAGGATGGACAGGCCTTGAACGTCACCCTCTTCCGCATGGCCAAAGAGCATTTGCAGGCCGACGCAAATGCCGAGAAAAGGCTTCGTGGCAGCAGCCTGGATGACGGCATCGCGCAGGCCACGCGCTTCGAGCTCGCGCATGCAGTCGGGCATAGCTCCCTGGCCAGGAACGACGACGCGGCCGGCAGCGGCGATATCCGCCGCATTGGCCGTGACCAGAACGCGATCCTGTTGCGCGACATGCTCGATGGCCTTGGCCACGGAACGCAGATTTCCCATGCCGTAATCAACGACGGCGATTGTGCGGCTCATGATTCAGAAAGATTCGGAAAAATTCGGTAACGGGTTACAAAGTGCCTTTGGTGGAAGGGATGCTGCCTGCGGCACGGGAATCGGGCTCGATGGCCATACGCAAGGCGCGACCAAAGGCTTTGAACACCGTTTCGGCCTGGTGGTGGGCATTTTCGCCGCGCAGGGTGTCGATATGCAGCGTGATGCCTGCGTGGTTGACAAGCCCCTGAAAGAATTCGCGCACCAGATCGACATCGAATTCGCCAATCGTGGCACGGGCGAAAGGCACGTTGAAAACCAGGCCGGGCCGGCCGGAAAGATCAACCACGACACGCGAGAGGGCTTCGTCCAGCGGCACATAGGCATGCCCATAACGACGCAGCCCTTTTTTGTCGCCAACAGCCTGGGCCAGAGCCTGCCCGAGCGTGATACCGACATCTTCGAGGGTGTGGTGAGCGTCGATGTGCAGGTCGCCCCGGGCGGTAACCTCCAGGTCGATCAGGCCATGACGGGCAATCTGGTCGAGCATGTGGTCGAAAAAGCCGACCCCGGAAGACAGCTGGCTTTGGCCGCTGCCATCGAGATCGAGCCTGACGCGAACCTGGGTTTCCAGGGTATTGCGGGTTATGTCGCCCTGCCGCATGGGATGGGACTCGCTGCTGAAATCGGAAAAGGCGAACCTTACGCAAAGATGCGCGAAAAAACAATGGGTGGGCGATAATTACCACCCGTCCCGTTGCCGATTTCCGACCATGCCGACCATGCCGACCATAAACACCCGCTACTGGAGTGCCGTCGCGCGCGGCCTGACGCCCTACGTCCCCGGCGAGCAGCCCAAGCTCGCCAATCTCGTCAAACTCAACACCAACGAAAACCCCTACCCGCCTTCGCCGCGTGTGCTCGATGCCTTGCGCGAGGAAACAGGCAGCGACGGCGCATCACTGCGACTCTACCCCGACCCTTCGGCAACCCGCCTGCGCCAGACCATCGCAGACTACCATGGCATCAAACTCGACCAGGTCTTTGTCGGCAACGGTTCAGACGAAGTCCTGGCCCACGTTTTCCTGGGCCTGCTCAAACAGGCGCACCCCATCCTGTTTCCGGACATCACCTACAGTTTTTATCCCGTCTATTGCGGGCTCTACGGCATCGAACATATCGCCATCCCGCTGGACGAACGCTACAACATCCGCACCGACGACTACCGGCGTCCCAATGGCGGCATCATCTTCCCCAACCCCAATGCGCCGACAGGCTGCCTGCTGGCGCGTGAAGCCATCGAACACCTCTTGCAGGCCAATCCGGATTCGGTCGTCGTCGTCGATGAAGCCTACGTCGATTTCGGTGGAGACACTGCCAGCGTCATCCCGCTGATCGACCGCCACCCCAACCTGCTGGTGGTGCAAACACTTTCCAAATCGCGCTCGCTGGCCGGCTTGCGGGTAGGTTTTGCCGCCGGGCAGGCTGATCTGATCGAAGCCTTGCATCGCGTCAAGGACAGTTTCAACTCCTACCCGCTGGACCGTCTGGCCATCGCTGCGGCAAGGGCAGCTTTTGAAGATCGCGCCTGGTTCGACCAGACCTGCCGCGCCGTCATCCAGAGCCGCGAAGCCCTGAATGCGGGATTGCAGGCACTCGGGTTTGATGTCCTGCCCTCCGCCGCCAATTTTGTCTTTGCCCGCCACCCGGCCCACGATGCAGGCACACTCGCCGCCGCCCTGAGAAGCCGCAGCATCATCGTTCGGCACTTCCGCCAGCCCCGAATCGACCAGTTCCTGCGGATCACCGTCGGCACAGACGCGCAGTGCCGTTTGCTGCTGGAGGCTCTGGGCGAGATTCTGGCAACGGCCTCAACGGCCTCAACGATCTGACTCCGGCTCGATAAAACTGCTCCGGGCAGCCCGGATAATTCGGGCTGCCCGCCGTTTCCCGTGTTTTACGAGACCATCTCCGCCGGTTCTTCGACAAAAGCCAGCTTGACCTGATGGTCGTCGTCGACGTCGATAGTCACCCGCCCGCCGCCGGTCAAACGGCCAAAGAGCAGTTCATCGGCCAGCAAGGCGCGGATCGTATCCTGGATCAGGCGCGACATCGGCCGCGCACCCATCACCGGATCAAAGCCCTTCTCCGCGAGCCAGGCCTTCAGCGCATCGGTAAAGACGGCCTCGACCTTTTTCTCGTGCAACTGTTCCTCAAGCTGCATGAGGAATTTGTCGACGACTTGCAGGATGACCTGGGCATCGAGTGCTGCGAAGGAAATAGTGGCATCCAGCCGGTTGCGGAACTCCGGCGTAAATAAACGCCTGATTTCGCCCAGCTCGTCGCCGGCCTGTTTCGTCGTGGTAAAGCCCATCGTCGGCCGCTGCAGTGCCTCGGCCCCGGCATTGGTCGTCATGATGATGATGACATTCCGGAAATCGGCCCGGCGGCCATTGTTGTCCGTCAATGTGCCGTGATCCATCACCTGCAGCAGGATGTTGAAAATATCCGGATGCGCTTTTTCGATCTCGTCGAGCAGCAGCACGGCATGGGGTTTTTTGGTTACGGCCTCGGTCAGAAGCCCGCCCTGGTCAAAGCCGACATAGCCGGGCGGCGCGCCGATCAGACGGCTCACCGCATGGCGCTCCATGTATTCGGACATGTCAAAACGGATGAGCTCGATGCCCATGCAGTAGGCCAGCTGACGCGCCACCTCCGTCTTGCCCACCCCCGTCGGGCCGCTGAAAAGGAAGCTGCCGATCGGTTTTTGCGGATTCCCCAGTCCCGAACGCGACATCTTGATCGCCTTCGTCAATGCCTCGATGGCACGATCCTGACCAAACACCACGGCCTTCACATCACGTTCGAGATTTTTCAGGATATTTCGGTCGTCGGAGGAGACATGCTGCGGCGGAATGCGCGCGATGCGTGCCACGATCTCCTCGATCTCGGTTTTGCCGATCAGTTTTTTCTGTTTCGACTTCGGCAGGATGCGCTGTGCGGCCCCGGCTTCGTCGATGACGTCGATGGCCTTGTCCGGCAGATGGCGGTCATTGATGTATTTCGCCGAAAGCTCGGCCGCGCTGAGAATGGCTGCCGCCGAATACTTGATGCCGTGATGCTCCTCGAAGCGCGACTTCAGGCCACGCAGGATGGAGACAGTCTCCTCGACGGACGGCTCGTTGACATCGACCTTCTGGAAACGCCGCGAGAGCGCGTGATCCTTCTCGAAAACCCCCCGGTATTCCTGGTAGGTCGTCGCGCCAATGCATTTCAGATTGCCATTCGACAAGGCGGGCTTGAGCAGATTGGAAGCATCCAGCGTCCCGCCAGATGCCGCCCCCGCGCCGATGAGGGTATGAATCTCGTCGATGAACAGAATGGCCCCGGGCGACTGGGCCAGCTGTTTGAGCACGGCCTTCAGGCGTTGTTCGAAATCGCCACGATATTTCGTCCCGGCCAGCAATGCGCCCATGTCGAGCGCATAGACCGTGGCATCTGCCAGCACTTCCGGCACACGGCCTTCGATGATGCTGCGCGCAAGCCCCTCCGCAATCGCCGTCTTGCCGACTCCGGCCTCACCCACCAGCAGCGGGTTGTTCTTGCGGCGGCGGCAAAGTGTTTGCACCACACGCTCCAGCTCCTTGTCGCGGCCGATCAGCGGGTCGATCTTGCCCTGCTGCGCGAGCACATTGAGATTCAGCGCATAGCTTTCCAGCGCGCTGGCCTCCTTGTTCTCCGTCTCCGCCTCGGGAGCTTCCGGCTCGCCACGCGCGGCCGGTTGCGGTGTCTTGGTAATCCCGTGGGAAATGAACTTCACCACATCCAGCCGCGAGACATTCTCGCGCTGCCGGAAATACACCGCATGCGAATCCTTCTCGCCAAAAATGGCGACCAGCACATTCGCGCCCGTCACTTCCTTCTTGCCGGAAGACTGGACATGCAGGATCGCGCGCTGGATCACCCGCTGAAAACCCAGCGTCGGCTGGGTTTCCACCTCGTTGCCGCCGCTGACTGTCGGCGTATGTTCTGTGATGAAGGCGACCAGCTCGCGGCGCAACTCCTCGATACTGGCCGAACAGGCACGCAACACCTCCGCTGCCGAAGGGTTGTCGAGCAGGGACAGCAACAAATGTTCGACTGTAATGAATTCATGCCGCTTCTGGCGGGCATCGACAAACGCCATGTGCAGGCTGACTTCGAGTTCTTGTGCAATCATTCAGTTCTCCTCCATCACGCATGCCAGCGGATGCTGATGCTCACGCGCGAATGCCGCCACCTGCTCCACTTTCGTTGCCGCGAGATCCCGGGAATAAACCCCGCACACCCCCCGCCCCTGCTGATGCACCGCCAGCATGACCCGAGTCGCCTGCTCCCGGCTCATGCTGAAAAACCTCTCCAGCACGACCACCACGAAATCCATCGGCGTGAAATCGTCGTTCAACAGCAACACCTTGAAAAGACGCGGCGGCCCCACCTTGCTGCGTTCCGCTTCGAGAACCGCACCCGTCATGCCGCCTGGAGCCTCGGCATCCAGGACTTTCTTTCGCTTGCTCATGGTTCGATTCTAATGTGAAACAACGAATCTGCAATCGGCACGGCCCGCCACACGGACAGCACGACAAACAGCACGACAACCCCGATGCCCACGTCAACGTCAATTGCCATGAAATATTAAAATCCCTATAGTCTCCGACACTATCCCCCACGACAGCCCCCATCTCTTTGCCCACTACGAAAGCGGATCCCATCATGCAAGGAACCCGACACCTCCACAGCTTCTGGCGCATCGCCATTGCCTTTGTCCTGATCACCTATTCGGTTGCCTGCACCCACATGCCCTCGGGCCAGAAAGCCTTTGAAAGTTTCGACAGCTGCTTTGCCGCCAATCTGGGCCTGGCAACACTCGGTGGCATCGGCGTCGGCGTACTGAGCGCCCACCTTGTCGGCAGCGCGACAGGCAATTCCTCGGCAGCAAAAACAGCGGGAATCGCCGCCGGGGTCGCCGCCGGAGCCATGATCGCCATGCATGCCTGGAAAAAATGCGCGGCCGTCTATAACAAATCCGAAGTCGTCACCCAGCCCACCATTCAGCCCGTGGCGGCAAATGCGGCCTCCCGCTCCCCGGCCCTGACGCTCGACCGTCTCGACACGCGCGTAAGCGGTACGGAAAACGACCCCCCGCAGGCAGAATTCACCTACAGTTTCGCCACCGCCAATCCGGCTGCCAAAGACATCAAGGCGAAATACCGCCACCGTGTCGAAATCGTGCGCTTCAAGAACAACGACAGCGGCAATCTGGTGCTGGCCAATGAGCATGGACAAGCCCTGACCGACAAGGCCGGCAAGGAAATCCCGCTTGAAGCCGCTGCCCGCATGCCGCGCGAGCAGCTCTCCTGGGTTTCCATCGCCGATGAAGGCCGGGACGACTACGTCGAAGATGTCGTCATCCAGCAAGGAGCCGGGGCAACGATCAAGCACAAGATCCACGTTCCGCCCCGCGCCCAGCTTCCCCTGCCGCTGCCTGTCCCCATGCGCTACACCCTCACCATCGAAGCCGATGGCATGACTGCCACGCGCACCGTCGACTTCTACATCCTCAATACAGCCAGCCGTCCGAAGCTCTACTCGGCAACGGGCGGCCCCGCGAAATCCCCCGTCACCCGCTCGCTCTCCTCACCGGCAGCGGCCACCCGGAAAGACGGAGATAGCATGACAGCCAACCGCAAAACCACCCTGTTCGATGCCGCCGCCACCCAGCGCAAAGCCGTAGGCGCACTAAACAAGGGGGCGCGTGTCAGCATCAACGAACGCACCACGGCCATCATCAACAACCGCCCGGAAGACTGGGCCAAGGTCACCGACGACAAGGGGCGCACCGGCTGGCTGCCCGCCAGCCATCTGGACGGGGCGCGCTGACATGCAGCCGACCCGTCGCCTTCTGCTGGGCATCACCGCTCTCGGCCTGAGCGCGGTATTTGCCCCTGCCATCCCCCCCGCCCTGGCCGCCGAAACCGCTCTTGAAGAAGTCACCCCCGCTGAAATCCGGGAAATCCGCCGCGCCCTCAAGGATATCGGCCTGGCCCAGGCCAGTGTCGAAACCAGCCCGGATGGCCGCATCACGCTGGTGGGCGAATACGAAAACCGCGACGAAGTCGAAACAGCCTTTGCCGCCGCCCGCGCCGTTGTCGGCCTGCGCCGCGTCGCCCCCACCACGCCCAGCAACATCAAATACCGGCTCAAGGGCTTCGAATCCGCCTTCTCCTCGACCATCGCCAAAATGATGCAAAAACCGGCGGCCAAACCGCCGGTCACCGCAGCAGCAGCAACGCCCCAGCCCGCCACCCCGCCCAGGAGCGGGCCGCAGAACTACGGCATCGTCATCGGCGCAGGCAAATTCAAGAACCTGCCCGCCGACAAACAGCTCGATGGTGCTGCAAAAGACGCCGCTGGCCTCTACAACATGCTCGCCGCACCCGATGGCGGGCGTATTCCTGCCGAAAACCTGAAGCTGCTCACGCAGGAACAGGCGAATTCAACCGCCGTCAAGGCTGCGATGCAGGATGTCCAGACCCGCGCCCAGTCAGGAGATACCGTGGTGTTTTTCATCGCCAGCCACGGCCTGCCCAATGCCATGAACAAATTTGACGTCGTGCTCTACGACACCGAATTCCCGCGCAAGAAAGCCGGCGGCAAGGATGGCTTTGAATTCGTCGTCACCAATCGGGCCACGGCCCTGAGCGACGACGAATTCCAGAAATTCATCTCGCAGCTCACGCTCAAAAACGTCCGCACCATCATCGTTCTCGACACCTGCTACAGCGGCAAGACCTTTGCCGCTGTCCCCGGTTTCCTGTCGACGCGGACACGCTCCCTCGTCATCCGCAAAAAGGAAGCCGAATACACAACCGCCATGCCCCAGGAAGCCATGAGCGAGCTGGCGCAACAGGCAAAAGACCTCAAGACCACCCGCATCGTGATCGTCTCCGCCTCGGAAGACGAAGAATCGCTCGAAGCCCCCGCGCTAGGCGGCGGAGCCTTCACGCAGACCTACATCAAACAGCTTCTTGGCGCGCACGACTACGCCGACGCCTTCGACAAGACCAAGCCTACCGTCATCCGCTTCGCCCGCACCGTGGGGCATTCGCAAACACCGCGCATGCTGGTCATCCCGGAAGACGCCCTGACAAAGATGTAAGCAAGGTCAACACACGGGCGTTTCATGCCCAGCCGCACCGAAGCCCCCGTACCAGACTGCCAGCCGGATCATCTTCATGTTCAGCAAGCTACTCAAACGATTCCGCGCTGCCCCCGCGCCAGAACCCGCCAGCCCCCGGCCCGCCGCAGCCCCCACCCTCGCCGTCATCGAAACGGTCGACTGGGAACAGCGGCTAGAACAAGCCCGGGGGGACGATGCCGCGTTGCTGGCACTGGCGAAAGAAGCCCCGGCGCACCCTCTCCGTCTGGCCGCGATCCACTCCCTGCGCGAGACCGCAGTTCTCAAGGAAGCCCTGCAAACCTTTCGCGGACACGACAAGACCCTGTACCGCGCGGCACGGGCCGCACTCGACATGCGGCATCGACAGGAAGAAACGCAGGCATCGGCCCATCGCCTGCTGGGTGAAATTCAAGCCCTGCTGGCTGAAATCGCTAAAACCGATGCCGCGCCGCTGCCAGCCAACCGCCTGGTCGAACTCGACCAGGCCTGGCGCAAGCTCGATACCCCCCTGATCGACGAGCTCCCGCGCACCGAATTCCCGCGCCTTTACGCACAGCTCCAGCAACGTTCTCTCGAACACCTCGAACGTCAGCGGGACGAACAACGGCGTCAGGAGGAGGCTGCCGCCCGTGAAGCCGCCGAGGCAAAGGCGCGACAAGCCGAAGAAGAAGAAGCCCGCCAGCTCGCCACAGCAGCTGCCGCCATGGCGCAACAGCAGCAGCGAGAAACACACCGGCAGACACAGGAAGAACTCGGCAAGCGGCACAGGCAAGCCGCCGAACAGCTGCAAACCCTCGAAGCCTCGCTGGCCGAAGGCCGAGTTTCCGACGCAGAAAAAAACATCCCCGCCCTCAAGGCCGAAATTCACACGCTGAATAACCCCGGTTTACAAACCCGCCTGCAAACGGCACTGGCAGAAGTCCAGCGGCTGAAAAGCTGGCAAAACTGGGGTGGGCTGCAAGCACGCGAAGCCTTGCTGCAGGAAGCCGAAATCCTGGCCAATGCCGCCACCGCCGCCCGGCAGACGATGGCGACAAAGCAACATGCCCGGGCCATCGAACACCTGCGCTCCCAATGGAAAAAGCTCGACCAGCTCGGCAGCCCCCCGAACCCGGCACTCTGGCAACGCTTCGACGCTGCCTTGCAAACCGCCTGGCAACCCGTCGCCTTGCAGAAAAAAATCCTGGGCGATGCCCGCGAGGAAAACCTGCAAGCCCGCCTGGCCCTGCTGGCCAGCCTAGACTCCTTCCCCTTACCGGAAACTGCTATCGCTGAAACCGGCTCCGCCCCGGCCGACTGGATATCCCTTTTGCATACCCTGTCGGAATTTCGCACTGCCTGGCGCAAGCTCGGCCCGCTCGAACACACCGTGCCCCACGCCGGGCGTGCCGCGCTGCAAAGCCGCCTTGCCGACGCCCTGTCCCGTCTCGAAACTCCGCTGGATGCCGCCCGCCAGGACGCCCGCCGTGCCCGTCTCAACCTCATCGAACAGGCCCGCGCCCTGCTGCCGCTGGCGCAACAGCGGGATATCGTCCACCGGGTGCGCGAGCTGCAAAACCAGTGGCAGCAGCAAGCCCGGACAAACGCCCTTCCCCCCTTGCCACACAAGGAAGAAATCACGCTCCGGGATGCTTTCAGAGCGGCAAGCGATGCGATATTCGCCCAGCGCAAAACTGCCCACGAAGCGCACCTGGCCGAACAGCACGAACACCAGGCCACACGGGAAGCCCTGATCGCCGAACTAGAAGCCCTGCTCGAATCTCCGGAACCCGAAAAAATCCCGCGCATCCTGAACACGCTCGATGCCCGCTGGCGCGCCGCCCCGGCACTACCCGGGCATCTGGCCGCCCGGCTCGACACCGCCTGGCGCAATGCACATCAACGCATCCACCAGCATCGGTGCAAACTTCAGGAAAACCTTTGGCAAACCGCCTGCGACGATCTGCTGATCCGCCTCGAATGCTGCGAAGCCCTCGAAGACGGCCAGCAAACACAGGCCGATCGCCAGACTGCACTCCCGTCGTCCGGTGAAAATCTGCCCACCCCCTGGCTGCAGGCCATCCGACAACGCCATGCGGACGCCATCGCCGGGAGACTCACGCAGACACCGGATGAATCCGCCTGCGACCAGACACTCCTGCAACTCGAAGCCACACTCGACATTCCCTCCCCGCCCGATTACCAGGCCGCACGCCAGCAGCTCAGGCTGCAAACCATGAAGCTGGCCATGGAGCGCCGCCACACGGCCCAGAACGACCCCATCTCCCTCGTCACCGGCCTCCTGCGCCACCCGGGCCACACCCCCTTGCAACGCGAACGGCTGCGCCGCGCGCTCTCTGCAATGCGTAGACTGCCTGCCCCCCTCCCTCACTCCGCCTGACCTGCGCCATGCCACGCATCAAGATCGAACTGCCGGAACGCTTTCCCTTTGCCACCGACATCACCATCTACCAAAGCCACATCAACTACGGCGGCCATCTCGACAACGCCCAGCTGCTCACGCTCGTCTCCGAAGCCCGCTCTCGATTTTTCAGCTCGCTGGGGTACCACGAAGGCAATGTGGAAGGGGTAGGCATCATCCTGGCGGATGCCGCAGTGCAGTACAAATCCGAAGCCTTTCATGGCGAAGTCATGGAAGTCCGAATGACGGCCAATGACTTCAGCAAAAATGGCTGCGATCTTGTCTGGCAGATGAGCGAGAAAACTTCTGGCAGAGAAGTTGCCCGGGGAAAATCAGGCGTGGTTTTCATGGACTACACCGCCCGGAAAATCGCCCCCCTGCCCGAAGAATTCCGGCGACGCATCGCAGGCTAAGGCCCGCCCGGTGCGAAAATGGCGGGCTGAACCCCACCAGCCCTGAATCAACGATGTCGTCCAAACTCAACCCGCCCCAGCGCGAAGCCATCCGCCATCTCGACGGCCCCCTGCTCGTGCTGGCCGGAGCCGGTTCCGGCAAGACCCGCGTCATCACCCACAAGATCGCCTGGCTGGTCGAAGAATGCGGCCTCTCGCCAGCGCACATCGCCGCCATCACCTTCACCAACAAGGCCGCCCGTGAAATGCAGGAACGCACGGCCAAACTCATGCCCGGCCGCCCGCTCAAGGGGCTGACCATCAGCACCTTTCACTCCCTGGGCGTTCGCATCCTCCGCCAGGAAGCCCGGCATTGCGAGCTGAAACCCGGTTTTTCCATTCTCGATTCCAGCGATTGCGCCGGGATTCTGGCCGAACTGCTCGCCAACACGGACAAGGCCCTCATCCGCGCCACGCAAAGCCGCATCTCGAACTGGAAAAACGCCCTCCTTGAACCCGAAGCGGCCCTTCAGGCAGCCGCCGACCCGCAGGAGATGGCCGCCGCAAAGCTCTTTCTGGAATACGAACGTACCCTGCGTGCCTACCAGGCCGTCGACTTCGACGACCTGATCCGCCTGCCCGCAAGGCTCTTCGAAAGCAAACCGGAAGTTCTCACCCACTGGCAAGGCCGCCTGCGTTACCTGCTCGTCGATGAATACCAGGACACCAACAAGTGCCAGTATCACCTGCTCAAACAACTGGCCGGGCCACGCGCCGCCCTGACCGCCGTGGGCGACGACGACCAGTCCATCTACGCCTGGCGCGGCGCGGACGTGGAAAACCTGAACCAGCTGCAACGGGATTTCCCACTGCTCAAAGTCATCAAGCTGGAGCAAAACTACCGATCCACCACACGCATCCTCAAAGCGGCCAACAATCTCATCGCCCACAACCCCAAGCTCTTCGAGAAAAAACTCTGGTCGGAACACGGCCACGGCGATGCGATTCACGTCGCCGCCTGCCGCGATGGCGACCACGAAGCCGAGCTCGTCGTCATGAAGCTGCAGGCCCACAAATTCCAGCACCGCACCCACTTCCGCGATTACGCCATCCTTTATCGCGGCAACCACCAGGCGCGCGCCTTTGAACAGCAGCTACGCAACAACCGCATTCCCTACGTCATGTCCGGCGGCCAGTCCTTTTTCGACCGCGCCGAAATCAAGGACATCACCTGCTACCTTCGGCTGATGGCCAATGGCGACGACGACCCTGCCTTCATCCGCGCCATCACCACCCCCAAACGCGGCATCGGCAGCGCGACGCTGGAAGCCCTGGGCCGCTACGCAGGCGAGCGGCACATCAGCCTGATGACCGCCGCCTTTGAAGTCGGCGCGGAAAGCCACGTCAGCGCAAAAGCTCTTTTCGCTGTGCGCGAATTCGGTCATTTCATCCAGCGTCTGGAATCCCGCACCCGCCACGAGCCCGCCGCCGTCCTCCTCGAAGACCTGCTCCGGGCCATCGGCTACGAATCCTGGCTGTTTGAATCCTGCGATACGCGGGAGGCAGAAACCAAATGGGCCAATGTGCGCGATTTCGTTGCCTGGCTGGGCAGAAAAGGCGAAGAGGACGGCAAAAACCTGCTCGAACTCACGCAATCCATCGCCCTCATCTCCATGCTCGACAAAACCGGGGATGACATCGACGCCGTGCAACTGGCCACGCTCCATGCCGCCAAGGGGCTGGAATTCGGCCACGTCTTCCTCGTCGGCATCGAAGAAGGCCTGCTGCCCCACCGCGACGCCGAAGCCGAAGGCCGCATCAACGAAGAAAGACGGCTGATGTACGTCGGCATCACCCGCGCCCAGCGCAGCCTGCACCTGAGCTGGTGCGAACGGCGAAAACAGGGCAAGGAATGGCGGACTTGCGAGCCATCGCGCTTCATTGCGGAAATGGGCGACGACCTGAAATTCTCCGGAGGAACCCGGGATGCCGCCCCGCCCGACAAGGCCGCAGGCCGCGCCAGGCTCGCGCAGTTCAAAGCCCTGCTCGGCGGAACATCAACGGCAGAGTGAGGCCCCGAAGGAAAACGGAGCACACGGTACGCAGACGATCTACGGCCTTCGACAACGACACACGCCTGCGGCCTTACTTCTTTTCCACCGGCTCCTTGAAGCTCGCGCCCGACTTGTTCGCCATAAAGACGATCGCGCGTTCCAGTTCAAAATCGCTGGCATTGGAGCCTCCCTTGGGCGGCATGGCATTCTTGCCCTTGATAGCGGATTTCAGCAGGCCATCCAGCCCCAGTCCCAGACGCGGAGCCCAGGCGGCGTTATCACCGATCTTCGGCGCACCGGCCGCGCCAGTGGCATGGCAGGTGCTGCACGTCGACTTGACCAGTTCCTCGCCTGTGCGCGGCGCACCACCTCCGGCCACGGGTGCTGCCAGAACGACACGGCCCACGGGGTGAATACGCGTCATCACCCCCTCATCATCGCCCGCCGCCGGCCTGCTGCCCATGGCCAGACTTCCCGCCGCGAAGAACATCAGGCTGGAAGCCGCCAGCGTAGTGGAGAAAGACACGATCGAAAACACACGGCGACGAGGCAACATGGGGAGGCTCCTTGGATACTAAAAACTTGAGGCCTGAAATTTTAACAAATTATCCAAAAATGATTGGCCCGATGTTTTCCTGAAGATCCGAGAACGATTATCCTAGAAACCGCAGTTGGAAACCTTCGAGTGTGCGTTTTTCCGGTGGTCTGGCAAGGCGCGACGACGCAGCATGCCCGTCGCCTGCAAGGAGGAGCAACGCAGCCAGGCCGACGGAAAAACGTGCAATCGGAGGTTTAGCGTTCTCACCCAAAAGGTGAGCACCAACAAGAACCAAAATGCTTCGGAAAACAAGGTGGTCTTGGTGAGTTTCAGCGGTCAACTGCGGTTTCTAGGATTACCGGATTGCCACCACCGGGCATCGCAACCGGTACAATCGCGCGATTCCTTTTTCTGTCTGACGTCATGACGCCCCCCGAAACAAAAGCCGCCAATTTCATCCGCAATCTCATCGAAGCCGACCTGGCCGAAGGCCGCCTGGCCGGCCGGTGCTGGGCCGGGCAACCCGGGCCTGCCTCGATGCACGCCGAAGCTGCCCAAGACCCCGCGCGCATTCGCACCCGCTTCCCGCCCGAGCCCAATGGCTACCTGCATTTTGGCCACGCCAAAAGCATCCTGCTGAATTTCGGCCTCGCGCAGGATTTCGGCGGAGCCTGTCATTTGCGCTTTGATGACACGAACCCGGAAAAGGAAGAACAGGAATACGTCGACGCCATCACGGAAGCTGTCTCCTGGCTGGGCTGCGACTGGGGAAAAAACCGATACACCGCCTCCAGCTATTTCGACTGGATGTACCAGTGCGCCGAAACGCTGATTCTTGGCGGCCACGCCTACGTCGACAGCCAGAGTGCCGACGAAATGCGCGCCAGCCGGGCCACGTTGACCCCAGCAGGCAAGGACAGCCCTTTCCGCCAACGCCCCACCGCAGAAACCCCCGCC
>CAZFPI010000065.1:6901-15436 GCA_964521075.1 uncultured Sterolibacterium sp. | reverse complement strand
GCTGGCCTGTATGCCTTGCGCGCCATTGTCACGGATCAGCAGCAGCAAATCGCCAGCGATCTTGCCAGCGCGACACTCCGCCTGAGAGCAACGCTCGAAGCCACCGCCGATGGCATCCTGCTCGTAGACCATGAAGGCCACATCCTCAACATGAACCGGCGATTCTCCAACATGTGGTCACTCCCGGAAGACGCCCTGCTGGATCGAGACGACAGGCAGATCTTCAGGATCATGGACGAGCAGCTCGCCACCACTGAAAAAACCGCAGATGCCGCATCCTGCTCCTCCGCCATCGTCAATCTGCCTGCCGCCGCCGATCCAAACGAAGGTCAACGGCAAAAAATCGACCTCCTCCACCTGAACAACGGGCGCATCTTCGAACGCAACATCGCCCTGGCACTCGATCACGGGCAAGCCATTGGCCGGGTCATCTCCTTTCGCGACATCACCGAACGTGAGCGCACCCGGCAGGCCCTGCTCGCTGCCAACGCCCAGGTCATGCACGCCAACCAGGCCAAGAGCGAATTCCTCGCCATGATGTCGCATGAAATCCGCACACCGATGAACGCCATCATCGGTATCAACGAACTCATGCTCGATGGCGATCTGAACGAAAAACAGCGGGAATACGCACAGAGTATCGCCAGCAGTGCCGAATCGCTGATGGTCATCATCAACGACATTCTCGATTTCTCAAAAATCGAGGCTGGCCGCCTTGGCATCGAGCGCATCCCCCTCGACCTGCGAAAGGAACTTGAGGACATTACCCGCCTGCACGCCACCCGGGCATCGGAAAAAAACCTCGCCTTCTCCTGCCACATTGCTGACGACCTGCCCGAATGGATCATGGGAGACCCGGTACGCATCCGCCAGATTGTCACCAATTTTCTCAGCAACGCCCTCAAATTCACCTCCCAAGGCTCGATCACCCTGGAAGCTGGCCAAGTCTGCCATAACGAAACCTGCCAGTTGCGGCTAAGTGTCCGGGACACCGGCATCGGCATGTCGCCCGAAGTGCAAGCCCGCCTCTTTGCCCCCTTCACCCAGGCGGACAGCACAACGACGCGCCGCTACGGCGGAACCGGTCTGGGCCTGGCGATCACACGGAAGCTGGCGGAAATACAAGGCGGCCGCGTCAATCTGGAAAGCGCGGAAGGACAAGGGGCGACTTTCACCGTCTGGCTACCACTGGTGGCCACCACACGACCTGTCAGCACCGGCCCATCAAACCTGCAGCCGGGCGAGAATGCTCCACTTCGGGCAAAGCTCCGCCTGCTGCTGGTCGAAGACAACCCTACCAACCAGAAAGTGGCACTGGGCATGCTTCATCGACTGGGCTACGAAAACATCCAGATCGCGCAAAACGGACAGGAAGCCGTCGATGTCGCGCAACAGCAATCTTTCGATGCCATTCTCATGGACTGCCAGATGCCGGTCATGGACGGCTACACAGCAACGCACACACTGCGCGCGCAAGGCTGCACCACGCCCATCATCGCCATGACTGCAAACGTACTGGAATCGGATCGGCAGCAATGCCTGGCGGCAGGCATGAATGACTTCATCCCCAAACCCGTTAATCGCCAGCGTCTCGAATCCACGCTCAACACCTGGATTCCCGGAATCTCGCCAGAACCGCCCTCCCGGCCTGCCACACCCACCGGGATGCCCACCCCCTCCAATCCCGCGCCAGTACCGGATACCGCCATCAAATCCGTATTCAACCGGGAAGCCGCCCTCTCCTGCCTGGATGGCGACACACGCCTGCTCGATATCGTCATACAAGCCTTCATCGACGACACCCCCTCCACGATAGAAAAACTCACCCTGGCGGCCCATGCCGGCAATGCCGCAGATGCCCGGATTTACGTCCATGGCATCAAGGGAGCTGCGGCCAGTGCGGGTGCAGAAATCCTGCGTGAAACCGCCTGGCGTCTGGAAAGCCTGGCCAAGGCAGGAGACATGACAACATTTTGTGACGGGATTCCCCAACTGAAACAGCAATTTGACGAATTCGTTAAGGCGGCAGGTACGACCGCGTAGCGTAAACACGTAAACACCCAAACACGCGAACACAATCAGCCAGAAGCAGAATGATGATTCAGGGCGAATAATAATTCGCCCCTACGGGATGTAGTGCCAATCCAAAATGCGATTTCTTTGTCATGTGACATTGTCGTTTCACCGATGTGTCCTGTGTAGAATGTACCGGCCATGTCCCTCCCGACCATCCCATTCCTGACGCGCCTTCGCAGCCTGCCCGGGCGGTTTGTCACCCACGACACGACGAGGCTGCCCGACGCGCGTGAAATGACGCTTTTGCGCGGGATGCCCTGGCTGCTGCTCTGCCTCGGCCTGCTCATGACCACCCTGCTGTGGCACTACGAACACAACCGCAGCACACAAAAACTCCAGGACAACTTCGACCATCGCACACGGGAAACACTGACGGCCATCGACCGTCGCTGGCGCGTGCACGAACAAGTCATGCGGGGGTTCCAGGGCTTCTTCGCCACGCATCCCCATCCCGACGCCACCGAATTCCAACGCTATATTGACGCCAGCAACCTGCGCGCCTCCGTCGCCGGCCTGCAGCTGGTTCTCTACACTCCAGCCGCTGCCCGCCAGACAGAGGGAAGTGGCCTGCAACCCAGGTTTTCCGTCACGATCTCGGGTGCGGCCCCCACGCCTGCCGACATCACCGCCATCTACGCCGGGCTGACCGCGCGGGCGGCCAACGAAGCCCGCGCCACGGCGCAGCCCTGGCTGGCTGTCGCCCCCCGGCCCTCTGATGGACTCAACCTTTTCCTGATCCACATCCCCGTCTATCGCGGCGATGCCACCCGAGGCTCAGCGGCAGGCCGGGTTGCCATTTTTGATGGCTGGCTGACGCTGGTGCTCGACATGCAGACGATGATGAAAAGCATCCTCGCGCCTTACGACACGGATCTGAACGTCGAAATTTTCAACGCAGGGACTCTGGACAAAAAAATCACCTTCACGCAAACCGGCAACACGAATCCCCCAAGACCGGACGCACCGCTGCTCAGCAAAAACATCCCCCTGGTATTTGCCGACCAGTCCTGGATGATGACCCTATCCTCAAAGCCCGCGCTGGAAGCCCAGCTGGAGCACTCCGCCGCAAACACGATTGCCATCATCGGCTCGGCGGCCAGCCTGCTGCTGTATTTCATTGGATGGCTGCTGCTGCATTTTCGCCAGCTTGCCTTGCGCGTTGCCCGGGAAATGACCCAAAAACTGGAAGCCAGCGAGCGGCGATACCGCCTGATGTTCGAGGACAACGTCTCCATGTCCTACCTGGTTCGCTGCGAGGACGGCCGCTTCATCGACGCCAACCCGGCCGCCTTGCGCTACTGGGGGTACACCCGAAAAGAGCTGGATGCGATCACCATTTTCGACATCAGCGCGGAACCCCGCAAACGGGTCGAATCGAGCATCCGCAGCTTCGGTCCCCAACGCCAGCGCCTGCGGACGGAAACCCGCCAGCGCATGAAAAACGGAGAAATCCGGGAAGTCGAAGTCTTTATCGGCCTGATAAACCACGAAGGTGTGCCCGTCTTTCACGTCACCTTCAACGACATCATGTCGCGCCGCCAGATCGAACAGGAACAGCTCAGCCGCCTGATGATGGCCTACCCGATGGCCATGCTGATCATCGACAGGCACTGGCACATCATCGATACCAACGTCGCAGCAGCGCAAACCTATGGCTACGAACGTGAAGACATGATCGGCAGACCCATGACCGACCTGCTGCCCGAAGAACTGAGAAAGGAATATGCTCAGGGCTACGCTGATTACATGCAGCACCCCGAACCTCTGGACGCCACCGAAGCCCAGGGGTTGATCGCACGGCGCAGCGACGGCGAACGCTTCCCGGTGGAACTCCATCTCGTTCCGTTCGAGATGCGCGGCCAGAAAGTTGTCATCATGTCGATCTTCGACATTACCGAACGAAAACGCATCCGCGAAGAGTTACTCAACGCCAAGGAATCTGCCGAAGCCGCCAACCGGGCAAAAAGCGAATTCCTTGCTGTCATGAGCCACGAAATTCGCACCCCGATGAACAGCATCATCGGCCTGGGCTCGCTACTCGCCGACACCCCTCTGGATGATCGCCAGAAAACCTGGCTATCGACACTGCGGGCGAGTGCCGAATCCTTGCTGAGCCTGCTCAACGAAATTCTCGACTTTTCCAAGATCGAAGCCGGTCGCATGGAAATCGAAAACATCAATTTTGATTTCCCTGCCCTGATCGACCAGGTAAGCCGCCAGATGAAATTCCGGGCAGAGCAAAAAGGACTCACCTTTCACCTCGACACGCCATCAGACCTGCCCGCCTCGCTTCGCGGCGACCCTGGCCGTTTGCGCCAGGTACTCATCAACCTGACAGGCAATGCCATCAAATTTACCGAACGCGGCAAAGTCAGCCTGCGTCTTTCACGGATATCGCAAAACAAAACCTCCAGCCACCTGCGATTCGAAGTCATCGACACCGGCATCGGCATCACAGCAGAACAGATCTCGCGACTGTTTCGCCCGTTCACCCAGGCCGATGCCTCGACGACCCGGCGTTTCGGCGGTTCTGGCCTGGGGCTGGTCATCAGCAAGCAACTGATCGGACTGATGGGCGGAGAAATCCACGTCGACAGTCTGCCCGGCCAAGGCTCGACTTTCAGCTTCGAACTGGGCTTCGACATCCCGGCGACATCCTCACCCCCTGCCTCCCTGGCCGCCGAAACAGCCGCCCCCTTGCCTGACTGGTCAGCCAGGCCGTTGCGAATACTGCTGGTCGACGACCACCCTTTCAATCTCATGGTGCTGGAAGGTCTGCTCAGCAGGATGGGTTTGACGAATCTGCATAAGGCAGAAGACGGCCTGGCCGCCATCGAAGCCGTGCAGCAAGCCGGGCTCGCAGCTTACGACCTGATCCTGATGGATTGCCAGATGCCCGTGATGGACGGCTATGCAGCGACAAAAACACTCCGCTCGCAAGGCTGCCGCGTGCCCATCATCGCGCTCACGGCCGACGCCATGCCGAAAACCCGTGACGCCTGTCTGTCCGCCGGGATGAACGCCTACCTGAGCAAGCCGATCGACATAACTGCCCTGGTCGAAGTCCTGCGGCTTTGCCTGGGTACCCCGGCAAGCAGCCTGCCGGAAACTGCGCCCCCCCAGGCAGCAGCCCCGGAGGATGACGCGATTTTTGATCGCCATGCTGCCCTGGAGCGTCTGGCCGGTGACGAAAACCTGCTGGCCGAACTATTGAACATTTTCCTGAAAAACTGGCCAGCAACGCGCGACCGTCTGTTTTCCGCGCTAACGCAAAAAGACTTGCCGCTGGCCCTGCGCGAATCCCACACACTCAAGGGCTCTGCCCTGACGGTAGGCGCATCCCGTGTGCACCACATCGCCGCCGCGATGAACGAGGCTGGCAAGGCCGATGGCTCTGCCAGCAATCTGGACAACATGCAGCAATTCCTGCAACCACTGGAAGATGAAATGCAGCATTTCATGACTGCAGCCAGCCCTTCCTCCCTTCAAAAATGAGGCCAAACCGCCATGAATGAAACTTTCCGGATTTTTGCAGTCGATGACGACCCTGTCATGAACGCCCTGCTCAAGGCCGTGCTGGAAAAGCAATACACCGTGGAAATTTTCGGATCAGCAGAAGACTGCCTGGAGCGGCTGGGCACGCGCACCCCGGACATGTTCCTGCTGGATGTATCCCTGCCGGGTATGGACGGCTACAGCCTTTGCCGGCATCTGCGCGAAAACGACGCCACACGCGGGATACCCGTCACCTTCATTTCCGGCCACGACACCGAAGAAGACCGCGTCATCGGCTACGAAGCAGGCGGCGATGATTTCGTCGTCAAACCCTTCAGTACGGATGAACTATTGCGAAAGGTCGCCGTGGCGATGCGTCTGGTCAAGGAACGTACCACCTTGCAGGCCCATACCCACGAGGCAGAAAAACTGGCCGGGACCGCCCTCTCGAACATCGGGGAAAATGTCATCCTGATCCAGCTATTGAGGGATCTGTGCCGCTGCAGCAAGGCCACCGAAGTCGCCGAAGCCGTGTTCGAGCACGCCTTCAGCCTGGGCTTGAAGAGTGTAGTTCAGGTGCGCGTGGGAGAGTTTCGGCATACCCTGTCCGTCGAAGGGATCGACCGCCCGCTGGAGGTTTCCGTCATGGGGCATGTCCACGACATGGGACGGATTTTTGAATTCCGCAAGCGCGCGATATTCAACCACGAAAAAATCTCTGTCATGATCAACGACATGCCTTTTGAAGACGCATCGACATGTGAAAAATTCAGGGAACGCCTGGCTCTCATGGTCGAGGCAGCCAACCTGCGTCTGACATCCCTAGAAATGGCAATGGCCGGGCAAATCCAGAAAAGCGAAATCGCCGACACCCTGTCTCTCATCCGCGATGCCCTCCAGAGCATGAGCGAACGCCAGAAAAAAACACGTATCGATGCCACCAACACGATGTACCAGATGCAGGAAAATATCGTCCGGTCTTTTGGCCACCTGGGGCTAAGCGGTGACCAGGAAGTTTTCATCAACAACCTGGTCAGCGATGGCATCAAATCATTGACCAGTATCTGCGCGGAAGATGAACACGCACAAACCCGGATAAAACCGCTTTTTGAAACCTTGCAAAAACTGCTTCACCGAAACTGAAGCCGGAAAATGGAAGACAGGGAAACGCCGGTTCTGAATTACCCGACGTTTCCCTGATGCCTTACAGTGCCTTGGTCAGGCGAGCCAGATAACGCTGGATCTGCTTGGTGGCATACATCCCCGACAAGCCGGACTGGTGTGTACCCATCCCCGCCGCACCCGCATCCGCGCCAACGACATACAACCCGCGAACCGGCAACTCTGATTTCGGCTTGTCGATACCGCACTGGCCGACGATCTGCGCCAGACCGACACATTCGCCGCCGCTGCCCTTGACGACGCTGTCACGCGTGAGGTCAGAAATTTCCTTCGGGCCGGTGTATTCCTTGCGCTCGGTCGCCTCCCAGATATCCGGGAATACCTTCTGCATCTGCTCGTCCATCTTGTCCCACAAGGCCTGAATTTCCTTCGCTTCCGGGTTCGCCGAGCAAACCGTGCCGGAAACGAGCACCTGCTTGCCTTCGGGAGCCGCTTCGTCGTCGAAAAACTTGTGATTGACCATGAACAGGATGACATCTTCGGGCAAATCGCCATCCTTCATCTTCTTGTAGCGTTCCATGTTGTACCAGGCATCATCCGACCACATGACATACAGACCCGTCTTCATGACCGGCTTGTTCAGGAAATAGCGAACGCTGGTGAAAGCCCAGCCCGGGACCAGGCTCTTGACGTAATTCACATAGGATTTATCGAAGTGTTCTTCGCCCACGAGCTTGACGACGGTCGGCTGCAAGCCGGCGTTCGACACCACGACGGGCGCATGAAACGTGCCCTTGGCGGTTTTAACGCCTGTCACCGCACCATCTTCAACGATGACCTTTTCCACGCGACAGTTATTGATGAGCGTGCCGCCATTCTTCTTGAATTCACGCACCATGACATTCGTCAGCATGGCAAAACCGCCCTTGTACTGCCCGCCGCCACCTTGCAGCATCATCTGCTGCATGATGAGGATCATTTCTGAAGCAGAAACGAGGTCGATCGGCTCGGCCAGCGAGGCGTTCGCCTGGAAACCCAGATAGCTGTACAGCGGTGCGGGAACATCGCGCGCCGAGAGCCATTCGTCCATCGTCACACGATCGAGCCTGGCCAGATCATCTGCGGTCAAGCTGAGCATTTCACCAATCAGCATCATCGACTTTTCCTGCTCCTCCGGGGTCGCCTCCCAGGAATTGAAAAAGCCGGTGGCATCCGTCAAAGCCTGCTTTTGCGAGGTCACCTTGTATTCCTTCCAGCCCGGACGCTTGTAAGCCAGGGTAATCATCTCGCGCTGGTCATCCACATCCAGCGCGGGCTTGAAGTCTTCGGAGCAGCCCAGTTCGGCAAAAATCTGCTCGAAAGCATTGCCACGCGTGGGCACCTGGCCATGCGGGAAGAGGTCGTAGGCATAACCATCGGCATCGACGCTGTACATCTTGCCGCCCAGCACTTCATTCTTTTCGAGTATCAGGGTGCGAACACCGCGCTTTTGCAAAAGCGTGGCGCAGGCCAGGCCGCCGGGGCCACTGCCGATGACGATGACGTCGAAAGTATTGTCTGCCATGGTAAGTCTCCTTTTATCGTTTTGGGTGAAAGGTGTTACGGATGAGTCAAACAGCGCAACGGTGATTCAAAACCATCAAACTTCATCGGCCTGCAAATTTGCCTGCGAAGACAACACCGGCCCGGCAAACAGGCTGGCCAGCAACCTCTCGATGAAAACGATCTGGCGTTCGACGCGATCCTCATCGAATACATCCACAGAAAAAGTCTGCTGAAGCAGGGGGGCCAGCGCGAAATGGCCAAAAGACAGATGCCAGAACAACTCGACGACCTGCGGAT
>CAZFPI010000065.1:0-6801 GCA_964521075.1 uncultured Sterolibacterium sp. | reverse complement strand
GCCAGCGCGAAATGGCCAAAAGACAGATGCCAGAACAACTCGACGACCTGCGGATAATCCCGAGGTTCGAGCTGGGGCGCGCGCCTGACCAGCTGATCCGTGATCAACTCGGCAAACGGCTTCAGCCAGCGGGTGACGAGCCGCTGCAAATGCCCCCCGTCGGCAATCGCCTCCAGATAAAGCAGCTGGCTGACATGAGGGCGACGCTGAAGCTGGCCGATGACCAGGCGGGCCGCATGACGGATGTTCTCCGGCGAGTTATCCCCTGCCGAAGTTTGCCGGACGATATCGACAATGGGCTGGATACCACGTTCCAGCACCGCCTCATACAAGGCTTCCTTGTTCTTGTAATAGTTGTAGAGCGTTGCCTCATTCACCCCGGCCGCCACCGCGATTTCGCGAACCCGTGTGCCACGCAGGCCATGCCGCGCGAACAACAGCTCGGCAGCATCAAGAATCTGGCCATCAGTAAACGCCGCCCGCTCCGCCAGAGCAGCAGCACGGGTTGAAACTGGCGCATTGGCTGGCTTGCTGGCAGCAGAAGCACTCGCCCGGACAGCACTTCGCCCGGTGGCAGAAATAGAAGAAGGCATACAGAAAAACAACAAGATAAGTAAACGTTTAGAACATTAAACATTTGTTTATCACAACAGTCAACAAAAAAACAACAGACTGCCCATGGCAGGCACAATCCATCAAGAACGTGTCATAATTTCCTTGGACTATCCCTATAGCCTTCTGCATAACCCAACTCTTTCTGCCCCGCCTCCTGCCCACATGAAACAGAACCGTCGCATCCTCATCGGCTCTTTCCTGCTGGCGCATGGCATATTCGCCAGCCAGGGCGTGGCGCATGCAGCGGCTGATCTTGTCATCGTGGCCAACCCTGCCAGCGGCATCGAACGGCTCTCCCGCGAAGAAGTCACCGCCATCTACATGGGCCGCAGCAAAAAACTCCCTTCCGGCATCACGGCCCTGCCGATCGATCAGGCCGCCAGCAATCCTGCCAAGGCCAGGTTTTATGGCGAAATCACCCACAAGGGCCTCCCAGAGATAAATTCCTACTGGGCCCGTCTGATCTTCTCTGGCCAGGGCTCTCCGCCCAGGCAGGCCGATAACAGTGCCGAAGTCCTGGAAATCGTCGGCAGCAATAAAGGAGCGATCGGCTATGTGCCCAAAGCATCCGTCGACAAACGTGTTCGCATCGTGCTCGATCTTTCCGAACCCTGATGACGGCCCGCACCCCTCCCACCCAAACATTCACGCGAATTCCTCCGGTTTCATGACACGCCCTCTTCTCCGACAAACCATCGCGGCACTCTTCAGCCTGGGCCTGGGCCTCGCCACCAGCCTGTACGCCCATGCCCAGGAAGAAACAACCGAGGAGCCGCGTATCAATTTCAGCGGCTTTGGCACACTGGGAGCGGTCCACGTCCGGGGTGGCGGGGCGGCTGTCGTCCGCGACATGATGCAACTACAAGGGGCTGACAACCAGGGGATTTCCTGGGCCCAGAACACTCGCCTCGGCGTTCAGGCCAGCATGAACCTCACCGAAAACCTCGAAGCCACCGCCCAGGTCGTCTCGCGCTACGGCAGCGACAATAATTTCGACCCCGAAGTCACCTGGGGTTTCATCAAATACACCCCTAACGATTTCCTGGAACTTCGCGCCGGGCGCGTCGGTTTCGACACTTTCCTGTTTGCCGACTCCCGCGATGTCGGCTATTCCTACCTCTGGACCCACCCTCCGCTTGAACACTTCGGCGCGCTGTTTGTCCCCTTCATAGACGGCAGCGACATCGTCCTGCGAACCCCGCTTGGCCGTGGCGTCGGACGCTTCAAACTCTATACGGGCCTGAGTCGCCAGAAAGTCACCTCGATGATGGGCCAGCACCAGTGGGCCGACAACATCACAACAGGCCCGATTGGCTCCATAGACGACCTCGGCGGCTCGCGCATGACCGGTGGCCACATCGAATACCAGGATGACCACTGGCTGCTCCGTCTGGGCCATGCCCAGATGAAGCATCAAAAATCCTTCCCGCCCGGCAGCTTCAACCTGAGAGGCTACATTGCCGCCGAAGGTGCCAGCGCCCTTGCCGGTGACCCTGCGCGGGGCATTGCCCCCAACCCCCTGCTGGGCAACGCCGCGCTCCGCTTCGTCGAAGACTCCGGCGTCGCAGGAAAGAAAATTACTTTTGACAGCATCGCAATGGCCTACGAGGATGGCCCGTTGCAAATGCAGATGGCAGCAAGCCGCATCAAGGGAGACTCCCTGCTGTTTCCGAACTACAAATCCGGCTACGCTGCCGTCGGCTACCGCATCGACCGGATAACGCCCTACGCGCTCGTCTCCACGATCCGCTCGAAAATGAGCGACCGCGCCAGCGAGCTTCAACGGCTAGGCGCATCTGCCGGCCTCGTCAGTGTCACCACCTTCGCGCTGCAATCCCCCCTCACCACGCAGACAACCTACTCCCTCGGCATGCGTTACGAGTACTCCGACACCATCGCCCTGAAATTCCAGGCCGACTTCACCCGCAACAAGGATTGCTCCCCGGTTGCCCTGCCTCTGGGCAGCACCCCCGCCTGCGCCCCGCCGCTACTTTGGCCCACTGTCCCTGTGAACTGGAATGGACGGGCACAAACCTACAGCGCGACACTCGATTTCATTTTCTGACGGCCTGCGGCAATCCCCCGCCAACATGCACGGACACCGATGAAAGACAGCACCGGATGACAAATCAACCCACCGGAATGCTCCAGCGATTTCACTCCAGCATCGTGCTGCGAAGCACCCTGCTGGTACTCCTGCTATCGAGCCTGGTCGGCTATCTCCTGCTCGCCGTCATCACCAACCAGGTCGAGCCCCGCGTCCAGAAATCCCTGAACGACCGCCTCGTCGAACTCGTCAAGACAGTCGAGAACACCGCAAAAATCGCCAGCTTTCTCGGCGACCGTTCCCTGGCCGACGAAGTTGCCAAAGGCTTGCTGATGAATGGCGATGTCAAGCGGGTCATCATCACCAATGAAAACGGTGTACTCACCGACCTTGACCGCACCTCGCTCACCCGGCAAGACCCCGCCACTCCCGCCGCCCCAGGCCAGCCCCCCTCCCCGGCAGCAACCCACCCGGCGACGCTACCGGACTCGGGCTATCCGCCCGATGCGACGATTCGCACCCTCTATTCCCCGTTCAAACAAGACACACCCGTCGGCAAAATCATTGTTCTTCGCAACCAGGCCTCCATCAACCATCAGGTCAGCGAGGCCATGGACTACATCCGGCTGATCCTCATTCTGCAGACTGCAGCCATCATCATCGTGGTTGGCCTGATCGCCATTGGCTACATTGGCCACCCCATCCACCAGATTTCGAAGCGGCTCGACACCATGTCGGCCATCGACGGCGAAAAACTGGCCTTCCCCCAAGGCCACCAGAACACCGAAATCGGCCACATGGTTCGCGACATCAACGCACTGACCGACCGGCTGGTTCAAGGCCTGATGAGCGAACGCGAACTTCGCCAGCAGCGTGAAATCGAAGAAAAACGCTTCCGGACAATTTTTGAAAATGCGGAAACCGGCCTGTTCATTATCGATCGCCACGGCACGCTGGAATCCCACAACCCGGCCTTCTGCCGCCTGATCTGCCAGCATGAGTGCAACCCCCAGGACACGAACTGTATCGACCATACCCCCCTGCCGGACATGCTCGGCACACAGGCCGACCGCATCCGCGCCCTGATCGACACCTGCCTGGCCGAACGGCACACCTGCGAAAGCGAACTGATACTCTCGGAAAACGAGAGCAACCCGCGCTGGGTCAGCATCATCCTCACCCCGACCGAAGACGATCGCATTCAGGGCGTCATCAACGACATCACGGAAACCAAACAGCGTGAAGCTCACGCCAACAAACTCGCCCTGACCGACCCCCTCACAGGGCTGGGCAACCGCCTGGGCTTCGACCGCCAGATCGACCAACTGATCCAGGCCTGCAAGGACGACCCGGACCGTCACTTCACGCTGATGATGATCGACCTTGACCGCTTCAAGGCAGTCAACGACACCCATGGTCACGATGCAGGTGATGCCATCCTGATTCACGTCGCACGGCACATCGAACAATCCATCCGGAAATCCGACTTCGCCGCGCGCCTTGGCGGTGACGAATTCGTCGTTTTGCTCCCCTTCATCGCCCAGAAAACCGTCGCCGAACGTCTGGCGAAAACGCTCATCAGCAACATCACCCGCCCCGTCACCCTTCCCAACGGCCAGCAAACCAGCGTCGGCGCGAGCATCGGCGTGGCCCTGGCCAGCGAATCAGGCGTGAAAAAAGCCCAGATCATCAAACAGGCCGATCTGGCCCTGTATGCTGTCAAAGAAGCCGGGCGAAATGACTATCGCATTTTTGATGGCTCCGAAGATGCCGAAAAAACCCACAGGCCCTCCGAAGGTCTCGCACGCAGCTGAGATTCTGGGAAACTGTCACACGCCTGTCACCTTTCCGCTGCAAACTGCAGGCTGCCTGATGAACTTTACGCAAACCCCCTGAATCCATGCCCCCCGGCCCTACCCTCCCCTCAGAACACTTCCTCAACCGCGAACTCGCCGTTCTTGCCTTCAACCGGCGCGTCCTCGCCCAGGCCATCGACGCCAGCATGCCCTTGCTGGAGCGGCTTCGCTTCATCTGCATCGTCTCCAGCAACCTCGACGAATTCTTTGAAGTCCGTGTCGCCGGCCTCAAAGAACAGATCAAACTGGGTAGCCCGATTCCCGACACGGACGGCCTGCCCCCCGCAGATGTCCTGCAACGCATCGGGCTCGAAGCCCACGCCCTGATCGCAGACCAGTACGCCCTGCTCAACAACGACATCCTGCCGGCCCTGGCGCACGAAGGCATACAGTTCATCCGCCGCAGCTTATGGACACCCGAACAGGCCGAATGGATCCGCGCCTATTTCGTGCGCGAAGTCATGCCGCTCCTGACACCCATCGGCCTCGACCCCGCCCATCCTTTCCCGCGCGTCCTCAACAAAAGCCTCAATTTTGCCGTCGAGCTTGGCGGGCCCGATGCCTTTGGGCGAAACTCCGGTGCTGCCATCGTTCAGGCTCCCCGCGCCCTGCCCCGCGTCATCCAGCTCCCGACGGAGCTAACCGGAGTCGATCACGGCTTCGTCTTTCTGTCGTCGATGCTGCATCAGCACGTCGGCGAGCTCTTTTCCGGCATGGAAGTACTCGGCTGCCACCAGTTCCGCGTCACCCGGAATTCTGACCTCTTCGTGGATGACGAAGAAATCAAAAATCTCCGGACCGCCGTCCAGGGAGAATTGCCACAACGTCATTTCGGCGATGCCGTCCGCCTTGAAGTCGCCGACAACTGCCCCGAAGTCATTGCCGATTTCCTCTTGCAGCAATTCAATCTTGCCCCCCCGGATCTCTACCGCGTTCCCGGCATCGTCAATCTGGTACGCCTGAATGCCGTACCCGACATGATCGACCGCCCGGAGCTGAAATTCCCTGTATTCCAGCCCAACCTGCCGAAGGTACTGGCCAAACGGTTCGACATTTTCGCCAGCATAAAAAAACAGGACATCCTCCTGCACCTGCCCTTCCAGTCATTCACCCCCGTCATCCAGTTTCTCCAGCAAGCCGCCGACGACCCCCTGGTCGTGGCCATCCGCATGACGGTCTATCGTACCGGCACTGGCTCCGTCCTGATGGAGCACCTCCTTCGTGCCGCGCGACAAGGCAAGGAAGTCACCGTCGTCGTCGAGCTCATGGCCCGCTTTGACGAAGAAGCCAACCTCGACATCGCCACCCGCCTCGAAGAAGTCGGCGTCCATGTCGTCTACGGCGTCTTCGGCTACAAAACCCATGCCAAGATGCTGCAGGTTCTGCGGCGCGAAGATGGCGGTTACCGTCGTTATTGCCACCTTGGCACGGGAAACTACCACCCGCGCACTTCCCGCTTCTATACCGACTTCGGCCTGTTTACCTGTCACGACGAAATCAACGAAGACGTCAACGAAGTCTTCAAGCAACTGACCGGACTGGGCAAGGCAAACGCACTCAAGCATCTCTGGCAAGCCCCGTTCACACTGCACACAAGCGTGCTGGCCGCCATCCAGGCAGAAACCCTCGCAGCGCGCGCAGGCCGCAAGGCCCTCATCATCGCCAAGATGAACGCCCTCGTCGAACCCGCCATCATCGAAGCCCTCTACGAAGCCTCACAGGCCGGCGTCAGGGTGGACCTGATCGTGCGGGGTGTCTGCACCCTGCGCCCCGGCGTTGAAGGATTATCGGAAAACATTCGTCTGCGCTCGGTCATCGGCCGCTTTCTCGAACACACGCGCATCTTCCACTTCCACGCCGACGGCGAGGAAAAAATATACCTTTCCAGTGCCGACTGGATGGATCGCAACGTTTTCCGCCGCATCGAAATTGCCTTCCCCATCCTCGACCCGAAACTCAAGCGACGCATCATGAAAGAAGGGCTCAAGCCCTACCTCACCGACAACACCCAGGCCTGGGAAATGGGCAGCGATGGACGCTACACCCTCAAACCCTCGCGCCGCAGCCCTTGCTGCGCCCAGCAAACCTTGCTGACCACCCTGGCAACAAGCTGCCAGGGGCGCGCCGACTAATCAGCCCCCCCAAATACCTCGCCCAGAACCCAGAATTGCTCAAAACCTTCGAAATTCATGCAACTTTCGATTTTTTGTGTATAATTGCATTTCTCTGACGCGGGGTGGAGCAGTCTGGCAGCTCGTCGGGCTCATAACCCGAAGGTCGCAG
>CAZFPI010000064.1:0-15824 GCA_964521075.1 uncultured Sterolibacterium sp. | reverse complement strand
TCATCGCTGCTGCTCGGGTAGTGGTGCCTGATCCCCCGGAGTTCGAGCGTCCAGCCCTTGTCGGCCAGCGCGAACACTGCCCCCGTGGCCTCCGCCGAAACGGGATTCAGGTCGCGGTCGAGTTGCTGGATGCGTCCCAGGGCAATCCCGGCCTGGCTGACGACGGGCAGGGCAAAAACCAGCTCAGCCACCGGCCTCACCAGATAAAGCAAGGTAAAAATGGTCGTGGCGATGGCCTCAGGCGTTTGGGGCAAGACCTGGGGGGCGAGAAAAAGCAGCGTGCCGATGAGCACGAAGAACATGATGGCTCCGACATTCACCGCCATGTTGTAACCGGTCATGGCCCGGGTGTAGGAGAACCTGAACTCGCGCGCTTCCTGGCCGATGACGCGCTCGACGAACATCTCACCACGTCCGGCATTGAGCTGCAGCTCCTTGCTGCCTTCGATCAGATTACGGAAATGGACATAGAGCGTATCGAGTTTCTGGCGCACATCGATCAGATGCTTGCGCGGAATGCGCTCGACAGCGAAAAAAGCAAAGAGGCCCAGTACCAGAAAAATGATCAGCAACAATAACGAAAGCGGCGAGAGCCAGGCGAGGTAGGCGAAGCAGGAGAGAATGATAACGGCATTACCAAAAGCAATGGGCAGCCAGACGAATGCCTCGGTAAAGCTGTCGATGTCCTTGGTGAGCAAGAGCAAGATCCCGGGTTTGCCCAGCTCCTGCAGACGTTTTTGCGGTGTGGCGAGCACCTTGCGCCCCAGCTCGATCCGCATCTGGTAGATGGCCGACTGGGTCAGGTGCAAAAGAGAGATTTCCGTGCCGCACTTGCTCAGCAGATGCAAGCTGGCAACACCAAAAAAAACCCAGGCGAGCGCGCCCAGCTGTGAAGCCTCTGTGGAGATTCCCTTGCTGATGAGAGCGATGAGTGCTGCACCACTGACACCGGCCACCAGACCGCTCAGAGTGGCCAGCAGTACCAACTTCCAGGACTGGCGGTACAGGTAACCAAAAAGCGTCATCGTTCATCACCCTTCAGTTGGCCTGCCTCCGCCGGAAAGCCTGGCAGCACAGACTCAGCGGCCACAAACTCAGCGGCGCAAGGCGTCGCTCAAATGGGGCGCAATGGTTTGCAGCAACTGGGCAAAGATGCGGGGGTTACCCGCGACCAGATTGCCACTTTCGAGGAAACCGGATTCCCCCACGGGATTAGTCACGAGGCCACCGGCTTCGGTAATCAGAAGCGCGCCCGCAGCCATGTCCCAGGGGCTCAGGCCGAACTCCCAGAAGCCATCCAGCCGCCCGGCGGCGACATAGGCCAGATCGATCGAAGCCGCACCGGGGCGACGCATCCCGGCGGTCTTTTGCGCCAGCTCACGGAAGATGGCCAGGTAGGCGTCGATATGCTCAAAGCTGCGGTATGGGAAGCCCGTACCAATCAGGGCCTCATCCAGACGGGTGCGCTTCGACACGCGGATGCGCTTCTCGTTGAGAAAGGCCCCGCCCCCCTTGCTGGCGGTGTAAAGATCGTTCCGGATGGTGTCATACACGACGGCATGGCTGAGTGCCCCTTTGTGTTTCAGGGCGATGGAAACTGCATATTGCGGGAAGCCATGAATGAAATTCGTCGTGCCGTCGAGCGGGTCGATGATCCACTGATACTCGGCATCATCGTCGCCAGATGCTCCGGACTCCTCTGCTAGAATTGCGTGTTCCGGATAGGCGTCGCGCAGAATTTCGATGATGGCCTGCTCTGCGTTCTTGTCGACTTCCGTCACGAAATCGGCCTGCTGCTTGGCCCCCACCATAAGGTGGTCGATATCGAGACTGGCGCGATTGATGATCTGCCCGGCGCGGCGTGCCGCCTTGACGGCGGTGATAAGCATGGGGTGCATAGACGTCTTCTTGGAAACTGGGTAATCAGGTCAAATCAATTCATGCTTGGCTACGCCAGCCCGGCGATTTTAATATGAACCCCTCCTCCCCGCTCGCCAGCCTCCGAATAATTCTTTCCCACCCCAGCCACCCGGGCAATATCGGCGCGGCCGCGCGTGCCATGAAAACCATGGGGCTGTCGCGGCTCACACTGGTTTCCCCTCGCCATTTCCCGCACGAGGAAGCCACTGCCCGGGCTTCCGGCGCGGCGGACATACTCGAACAAGCCACCGTCTGCGCCACACTGGACGAAGCCTTGGCCGATGTCACCCTGGTAGCCGGCATGACCGCCCGACGGCGCGATCTTTCCGTGCCATTTCACTGGTCGCGCGAAGGGGCTGCCGCACTGATCGAAGGCACACGCCAGCCGCAGGGAGAAGTCGCCCTTCTGTTTGGCAACGAAACAGCGGGGCTTTCCAATGACGAACTTGCCCACTGCCACCTGGGCATCATGATCCCGGCAAACCCGGACTACTCCTCGCTCAATCTCGGCTCGGCGGTGCAACTGATGAGCTACGAACTTCGGCTGGCAGCCGCCGCACCAGGTATCGTCCCGGCCAACGCATTCACCCCGGCAAGCCATGAAGCCATTGAAGGCCTCTACGCCCACTGGGAACAGGTTGCCATCACCACGGGCTTTCTCGACCCGGCACAACCCAAACGTCTGATGCCACGCCTGCGCCGCCTGTTCTCGCGCACCCGGCTCGAACACGACGAAGTCAGCATCCTGCGCGGATTCCTGAGCACCATCGAGCAGCCGAAGATACGGCGAAAATAAGGGAAGCGTTAATTAATCCGGGATCGTCACTCCGGGTTGGCGAAGCTTTCCACTCTCACCGGAATCTCCTTCACTGCAGGCGTATTCGCACCGCGCGCCCTCCACTCCGGAGCAGCAAGCGGCGTCAGTTCCGGAAAATAGCCCGCCACACAACCGACGGGAATATCGTGTACGACCACACGCAGCCCCGTCACGCGCCGGGCGATCCCATCCGAAGAAAGACTTCTCAACGCCACGGGCATCCCCTCGGCCAGGCCCAGCCGCGCGACATCCTCAGCGTTCATGAACACCACACTACGCCCGCCGAACACACCACGATAACGGTCATCGTTGCCATACACCGTCGTGTTGTACTGATCATGCGAACGGATCGTCATCAGGCAAAAGATCGTCCCGCCGTGTGCCTCAAGTGCGCGCGTCATGGACGTCTCCGAGGGAATCGCATGCACCATCAAACGTGCCCGGCCCTCCGGAGTGGCCCACCGCCGCTGGCCGGCAGCATTGGGCAGATGAAAACCGCGCAGGCCGCGCACCGCCGCGTTATAGCCAGAAAATCCCTCGACACACCCTGCAGCAATACGTTCGATAGCCGCACGAATGCGGTCGTAATCCTCGACCAGCCAATGCCAATTCACCGGCACATCCCCAAGCGTCTGCCGCGCAAGCCCCGCCACGATGGCCGGCTCCGACAACAGACTGTCACTGGCAGGCTGGTTCGCCCCAGAAGAAGCATGCACCATGCTCATCGAATCCTCGACACTGACAAACTGACGCCCTGTCGCCTGAATGTCACGCTCGGTGCGCCCAAGGCATGGCAGCAGCAAGCCCAGCCGCCCGGGATATAAATGGGTACGATTCAGTTTCGTCGCCACATGTAACGTCAGATCAGTACGCGCCAGTGCTGCCAACAGACGCTGACTATCCGGACAGGCAACGCCGAAATTACCCCCCAGCCCAACGAAACCGCACACACTGCCATCCATCAAGCCCTCAACCGTAGACAAGGCATCACGGCCGGGGTTTTTCGGCGCGACAATTCCAAACTCCCGCTCCAGTGCCGTCAGCCAGCCAGGAAGCGGTCTGGACGTAATCCCCATGGTGCGATCACCCTGCACGTTGGAATGGCCCCGCACAGGTACGGCCCCCGCCCCCGGTTTTCCGACATTGCCACGCAAAAGCAGCAGATTGGTCAACATCTGTATCGTCGGCACGGCATATTCATGCTGCGTCAGCCCCATGCACCAGGTCGCCAGCACAGCACCGGCCTGTGCATAGACACCCGCCGCCTCAACGATCTGCGCCCGGGTCAAGCCGCTTTCCGCCTCGATGCGAGGCCAGGACTCAAGCATGACATCAGCGTAAAGCGCATCAAATCCCGTGCAATGATCGTTGATGAAAGCGCGATCGAGCAAGGAACCGCGTCCCGCCCCGACCTCCACGGCATCAGCCTCAAACAAGGCGCGGATCATGCCCTTGAGTGCTGCCAGATCGCCGCCGATACGCACCTGATAGTAAAAATCCGCAATGGTCTGAGCACCGCCACCGAGCATCTCACCGGGCGATTGCGGATTCGTAAAACGTAGCAAACCGTTCTCGCGCAGAGGATTGAAAACAACAATCCGGCAACCGCGCTGATGCGCGCGATGCAACTCGCCCATCATTCGCGGGTGGTTGGAGGCCGGATTATGGCCAAAGATGAAAATGGCATCGGCCTGCCCGAAATCCGCCAGCGTCGCCGTCCCCTTGCCCACACCGATCGTCTCGCGCAAGGCAAGACCCGAAGGCTCATGGCAAAGGTTTGAAGAATCCGGCAGGTTGTTTGTCCCGAAAGTACGCGCAAAAAGCTGGTAGAGAAAAGCCGCCTCATTACTACTGCGCCCCGATGCATAAAAAGCCGCCGAATCCGCGCCACGGGCTTCGCGCAACTCACGCAAGGCCTCACCCGCCATGGCAAAAGCAGCATCCCATGAAACCGGGCGATAAGTATCGGAGGCCACATCGTAATGCAGTGGCTCCGTCAGCCGCCCCTGCGCTTCGAGCCACAGCTCATCGCGCTCACGCAGTTCGCGCAGGGGATGAGCAGCGAAAAAAGCAGCATTGGCACGCTGCCCCGTCGTCTCATGGGCCACTGCCTTGGCCCCCTGCTCACAAAACTGCACAGGCGAGCCACCTGGCGCATCAGGCCAGGCGCAGCCAGGACAATCGACGCCCCGCGCATGATTGAGGCGACACAAAGCCGCCACCCCCTTGAACACATCCGTTCGCGCCAGCGCGCGGCCAACACTCCTCAAAGCCCCCCAGCCCCCAGCCGGTTTATCATCTCGCCGGACGAGTGGCACACCGCCATCCGGCGCAGTCATCGAAGCCCCCGGACGACATATCCACCCGGCGCACCGGCCTGCCGGCCTGCCCGGAGCCCCCCACTGAAAAACGGCTTACCCATGACCTTCCCCACCGAATGAAAACGGGCCGCGAATGAACATCACGGCATAGCACTGAACCCTTTTCAGTATATTTCGCCTGTTCAAGCCACGCCATTCGCGGAACACCTCATTCACGACAAACGCCGACGACATCGACGCCCCATGAAAATCTACACCACCGCCCCGCTCGAAGACCCCCGCGCCGCGCGCACTCTTTACAAGGAGCTCGAAGACATCGGCTATGACGGTGGATTTTCCTTCGAAGCCAAACATGACCCCTTCCTCGCGCTGGCTGTTGCCGCCGAGCACACCACCACGCTGCGCCTGGGCACGGCCATCGCCATTGCATTTGCCCGCAACCCGATGAACCTTGCCAATCTCGGCTACGACATGCAATCGATCAGCGGTGGGCGTTTCGTTCTGGGCCTGGGCTCGCAAGTCAAACCGCACATCGAAAAACGTTTCAGCAGCGTCTGGTCAAAGCCTGCCGAACGCATGCGCGAGATTGTGCTGGCCATCAAAGCCATCTGGGCGGCCTGGGAAGGCCGCGCACCGCTCGATTTCCGGGGCGAGTTCTACCGCCACACACTAATGATTCCGGCCTTCAACCCCGGCCCCAACCCCTACGGCCCGCCGCCGATCTTCACCGGCGGTTTTGGCCCGAAGATGACCGCCGTCGCAGGCGAAGCCGCCGACGGTTTTATCGCCCACCCCTTCAACACCCGCCGCTCGCTGCTTGAAAACACACTGCCCGCACTGCAAGCCGGGCTCGCCAGATCCGGCAGGCAGCGCGCAGACATCGAAATCATGTGCGCCACACTCATCGTCACCGCCGACACCGAAGAAGCACTCGCCGCCTCCCGGCTCGCCGCGAAAAAACAGCTCGCCTTCTACGGCTCAACCCCGGCCTACCTGCCCACCCTCGCCGCCCACGGCTGGGAAACCCTGCACGACGAGCTCAACCGGCTCTCCAAGGCTGGCCGCTGGGACGACATGACCGCACTGATCGACGACGAAGTCCTCAACGAAATTGCCGTCGTCGGCGAGCGCCACGAAATCGCGGCCAAACTCACCACCCGTCTGGCCGGTATTGCCGACAGCGTAAGCCTCACCCACAACCGCAGCCCCGACCCGGGGCACTGGGCAGATGTCGTGCGCGAACTCAAGCGCACTGACATGCGCTAACCCCCACTGACCGGCCCCCTCGCCGGGCGAAATTACTTCAGTTCTGCCGAAGATTTCCCCAAGAGACGCCGGGCGATGATGAGTTGCTGTATCTGCTGCGTACCTTCGAAAATATCGAGAATCTTCGAATCTCGCGCCCACTTTTCCAAAAGCTCGTCTTCCCCGTAAGCCGAACACAACTCGACGCATTTGAGCGTGATTTCCGTCGCCGTCCGGCCCGCCTTCGCCTTGGCGATGGAAGCATCCTTCGAATTTGGCAAACGGTTATCGCCCATCCAGGCAGCCTTGAGCGTCAGCAGATACGCAGCTTCCCATTCGGCTTCCAGCCTGTAGAGCGTAGCGGCTGCATGGCTGTTGTTGAGTGCAGGCGTAGCGTAATCCAGCTCACAGTGCGGAGCCAGCAGTTCCCGGGCACGGTCGAGTGCCGCGCGAGCGCAGCCTACGGCCATGGCAGCCACCAGCGGGCGGGTATTGTCGAAAGTCTCCATGACCCCGGCAAAGCCTTTTTGCACATCGACTTCCGGTGAGCCGAGGAGGTTTTCCGCAGGTACGCGGCAATCCGCGAAACTGATAGCTGCCGTATCCGAAGACTTGATACCCAGTTTTTTCTCCAGACGCGTCACCGCCATGCCCGGTGTGCCCTTCTCCACCACGAAGGACTTGATCGCCGCCCGGCCCAGCGACTTGTCGAGCGTAGCCCAGACAACGACGCAATCCGCACGATCCCCCGAAGTGACGAAAATCTTTTCGCCATTGAGCACATAGTGATCGCCATCCTTCCGGGCCGTCGTCCGGATCGCTGCCGAATCGGAACCACAAGCCGACTCCGTGATGGCCATCGCCGCCCAGCGGCCCGCCAGACGCTGCTTCTGCTCCGGCGTAGCCACCGCTGCAATGGCAGCATTACCCAAACCCTGGCGCGGCATCGAAAGCAACAGGCCCACATCGCCCCGGCAAAGCTCCATGATGCTCCAGGCCGTCGACAAATTACCGCCATTGCGAACGCCGCCGGCATCTTCCGCACTACTCTTGCTGGCACTGTTCGCCCCGGCCGCACTGGCCGGATTACCATCATTCATGCCGTCGATCGCCGCAGCGACCATATCGAGCTCAACCGGATAATCATGTTCCGCCTTGTCATACTTACGCGAAATACTGCGGAAAACATGATCGGCCATTTGCGCGGCCTGTTCCTTCAGGCCACGAATCTTTTTAGGAACTTCGAGATACATGATGATTTCCCCGTCAGGTCAATTACAGATGCAAACCGCCGTGCAAGACGGCAACGGCACGCAAATCGCGATACCAGCGTTCCACCGGATGCTCCTTGGTGAAGCCATGCCCCCCCAGCAACTGCACCCCGTTACTGCCGATCTCCATGGCCTTCTCCTGAGCGAGCGTTCGCGCCAGGAAAGCCTCACGATGCCATGACAAGCCAAGATCAGCCCGATTAGCCGCGCGATACATCAGCATCCTCATGCTTTCCAGCTCGATGGCGATATTGGCCACCATGAAAGCCACCGCCTGACGATGAGAAATGGGCTCGCCAAAAGCCTGACGCTCATTGCAATACGGAATCACATACGCCAGCACCGCCTCGGCGCAGCCCGCCGCCAGCGCGCACCAGGCCAAAGACCCCGCATCGACAAACTGGACGAAATCGAAAGACGCATCGCCCAGCAAAGCCGTCTTCGGCAAATGGACATTCTCGAATTGCAAATCCCCCAGCTCAGCCGCATGCAAGCCCATGCTGCCTGCCGGGCGCACCCCCACCCCCGCAGCCCCCGCCTCGACGATAAAAACACGCGGCCCCTGCGGCGTTTTCGCACTCACCAGCCACAACGAAGAACGTGCAGCCAGCGGAACCAGCGTCTTGACTCCATCGAGCCGCCAGCCATCCCCTTCAGGCACAGCCTGCAATTCCGGCTCATAAGGATTAAACAAGGGCCTCGCCTCATTGACAGCCAGCGAAGCCAGCAAAGGCTCGTCACCAACGAAAGACGGCAAATAAGTCGCCTGCTGCTCCGCCGTTCCCCATTGCGTCAAGGCATTGGCCACCGACAACGGCGCAAGAACCGCCACCGCCTGGCCCATATCCCCCTGACCCAAAGCCTCGGCCACCAGCACATTCGTCAGCATCGAATGCTCACCCGCATCCCCGCCCAGCGACTCGGGCACAGCAAACTGCATCAGCCCCAGCTCCTGCGCCCGGCCATGCAATCCGGCCGGACAAGCCCCGGCCTCATCCGCCCCAAAAGCCTGCGGACGCAAGACCTCCAGCGCGAATTGCAGGACACTGTCCTTCATCATCTGCTGTTCTTCGGTGAAATGGCAATCGAACAAGCCGGTCGTCTGCCCGGGCAAGGCCAGGCGATGCGCCCCGCCCTGCGGACGAGCCGGTTTGAACAAACGGTTTGCCGCCGTAATAGCCTGAAAGCCCGTGCGCGTACCAAGATAAACGAGCTTCTCGGCAGGCTTGTTGAGCGCGTGCCGACGAACGAAAGACGCCCCGGCAAACCGGCTCAGCAGACCAAGCGCGCGACCAATGGCATTGGGTTTTTTGCTCATGCGACCCCCGGAAAAGATGTCAGAAAAACACATCGGGAATAAATACAAAACACAGGCCGTAACCCGCCCGCGCCCTGTTCCCAAAAATCAAACAACCGTTTGAAACTGACGGAAGTATCGTGGATTTTCAGACAAGGAGCAAGACAAGCCGCACAGACAGGATCCACCGGGGCAACAATCAGCCCCCGTAACAACGCCGTAACAATCGCCCGATAAAGTGAGCGAACTTTCACTTTTCCTTTGAGGCGATAACGATGATCCGAACCAGAAACTCCCTGGCCATTTCAGCGTGCTTTGCGGCAATTTCCCTGATGAACACTGCCGCGATGGCGACGGAAATCACCGGGGCCGGGGCATCCTTCCCGGCTCCTGTTTATGCAAAATGGGCGGACGCCTATTTCAAGGCGACCGGGATCAAGGTCAATTATCAGTCGATCGGTTCCGGCGGCGGCATCAAGCAGATCACGGCGAAGACCGTTGATTTTGGTGCGTCCGACATGCCGCTGAAGACCGAAGCTCTGGAAAAGGATGGTCTGCTCCAGTTTCCGGCAGTAATCGGTGGCGTAGTACCTGTCATCAACGTGATGGGCATCAAACCGGGACAACTCCGGATGACGGGGGAGGTGCTGGCGAACATTTACCTTGGCAAGATCGCGCGCTGGAATGATCCGGCCATTGCCGCGCTGAACCCGGGCATGACGCTGCCCGCTACGGATATCGCTGTCATTCGCCGTGCGGACGGCTCGGGAACCAGCTTCATCTTCACGCACTATCTTTCGAAAGTCAGCGAGGAATGGAAATCCAGGGTTGGCGAAGGCACGGTGGTGCAATGGCCGACAGGCATGGGCGGCAAGGGTAACGAAGGGGTTTCGGCCTTCCTTCAGCGTATTCCGAATTCGATTGGCTATGTCGAATATGCGTATGCCAAGCAGAACAGGCTCGCCTGGATTCAACTGAAAAATGTGGCCGGAAACTATGTCGGGCCAGATGACGAGACTTTCCGCGATGCGGCGGCCACGGCGGACTGGAGCAAATCCGCCTTTGGCGAGATTCTCACCAACCAGCCGGGCAAAACTGCCTGGCCCATCACGGGGGCAACCTTTATCCTGATGCACAAGAAACAGGACAAGCCGGCCCAGGGGGCTGAGGTACTGAAATTCTTCGAATGGTCTTACCAGAATGGCAGCAAGCTCGCAGCGGATATGGACTATGTTCCCTTGCCGGAAAAGCTGATGAAACAGGTTGCCGCCTCCTGGGCCGGCATCCGTGATGCGGCTGGCAAGCCCGTCAGGTAAGCGGGCGCAAGATCATGAGCGGACAGGAAAAGCCTCGTTCATCTGCCTCCTCCGGGCGATGGGGTGATGCGATTTTCAGGGGTATCACAAGATCTTTTGCGATGGCCACCCTGCTGCTCATGGTCGGCATCCTTGTCTCGCTGGCCTGGAGTGCGCTGCCCTCCATCCGCGCTTTCGGCGCGGGGTTCCTGGTCAGCAACGAGTGGAACCCGCCCGCCGAACGCTTCGGCGCGCTGATCCCCATCTATGGCACGATCGTCAGTTCGATCATCGCCCTCGTGATTGCCCTGCCGGTGAGCTTTGGCATTGCCCTGTTTCTGACGGAGCTGGCCCCGCGCTGGCTGCGCGCGCCGCTGGGCATCGCCATTGAACTGCTCGCGGGCATCCCTAGCATCGTTTATGGCATCTGGGGGCTGCTGGTTTTCGCCCCGTTTTTCTCCACGCATGTACAACCTTTTCTTGCCGCCACACTGGGAAAACTTCCCCTGATCGGCGAACTGTTTTCCGGCCCGCCGCTGGGAATCGGCCTGCTGGCAGCGGGTGTCATCCTGGCCATCATGATCATCCCCTTCATCGCCTCCGTGATGCGCGATGTCTTCGAACTTGTCCCGCCGCTGCTCAAGGAATCCTGTTACGGGCTGGGCGGAACGACCTGGGAAGTCATCCGGCATATCGTTCTGCCCCACACCCGCGTGGGGCTCATTGGCGGCGTCATGCTGGGTTTTGGCCGGGCACTGGGCGAAACCATGGCAGTCACTTTCGTCATCGGCAATGCCAGCCAGTTCTCGAATTTCTCCCTGTTTCTCCCGGGAAACTCGATCACCTCCGCCCTGGCCAACGAATTTTCCGAAGCGAGCCCCGGGCTTTATACCGCCGCACTGATCGAGCTTGGCCTGATCTTGTTCCTCATCACGCTCGTCGTGCTGGCCTGTTCCAAACTGCTCCTGCTCTCCCTGGAACGGCAGGCATCCCCCCGCTGAATACCTTGCCGAAGACAAGAACCGCACCCAAAATCCCTATGCAACTTCACCGAAAACGCCGCCTGACCAACTTCATCGTCCTGGCCTTGTCCTTTCTGGCGATGGCCTTTGGCCTGTTCTGGCTGATCTGGATTCTCTGGACAGTCCTCGAACACGGGATGAGCGCGCTCTCCTTCACTCTGCTGACCCTCGACACTCCTGCGCCAGGCGAAGCGGGCGGGCTGCGTAACGCCATTGTCGGCAGCGCGATCATGGTCGGCCTGGCGATGTTCATTGCCACCCCGATTGCAGTGCTCGCCGGGATATATCTATCCGAATTCGGCCAGCGCAGCTGGCTTGCCCGGGTAACGCGCTTCATGAACGACATCCTGCTCTCGGCCCCCTCCATCGTCATTGGCCTGTTCATTTACTCGGTCTATGTCGCACAATCCGGCAAGTTTTCCGCGCTGGCAGGCTCACTCGCCCTGGCCTTGCTGGTCATCCCGGTCGTGGTACGCACCACCGACGACATGCTGCGGCTGGTGCCGGACAATCTGCGCGAAGCCGCCTACGCGCTGGGCGCACCGCAATGGAAAGTCACATTGCAAGTGACCTTGCGCGCTGCCAGAAACGGCGTAATAACTGGCATCCTGCTTGCCCTGGCCCGAATTTCCGGCGAAACCGCGCCCCTTCTGTTTACCGCCTTGTCCAACCAGTTTTACAGCACAGACATCACCGGGCCGATGGCCAATTTACCTGTCACGCTGTTCAAGTTTGCGATGAGCCCCTTCGAAGACTGGCAAGCCCTGGCCTGGGCGGGAGTCTTTCTCATCACACTCGCGGTTCTCCTCCTGAACATCCTCGCCCGCCTGTTGTTCCGGAACCGGGTAAGCACACACTGAACTCCGTGAACACACCGACCGCCCAGAAAACGTCACCCATCGTGTCCAATTTCGTCAGGGAAGCCATCGCCATGCCCAATCCGGATCAACCGGGGTACACCTATCCTCAAATACAGATACGCGGCCTGAATTTTTACTACGGCCAGCATCAGGCACTGAAAAACATCTCTCTCGATCTCTACCGGAGCCAGGTCACCGCCCTCATCGGCCCTTCGGGCTGCGGAAAATCGACACTGCTTCGCACCATCAACCGCATGTACGACCTCTACCCCGGCCAGCGCGCCGAAGGAGAGCTGCTCGTCGAGGGCGAGAACATCCTGGCCCCCGGCGTAGACACCATCCGCCTGCGTGCGCGGGTCGGCATGGTCTTCCAGAAACCGACGCCCTTCCCCATGTCCATTTACGACAACATCGCCTTCGGTGTCCGGCTGCACGAAAAACTGACACGCCGCGAGATGGATGACCGGGTCGAATGGGCACTAAGCAAGGCGGCCCTGTGGGAAGAAGTCAAGGACAAGCTCCACCGTCCCGGTACAGGATTATCCGGCGGACAACAGCAACGCCTGTGCATCGCCCGGGGTGTGGCGGTGAAGCCGCAGATTCTGCTGCTCGACGAACCGACTTCCGCGCTGGACCCGATTTCCGCGATGCGTATCGAAGAACTCATCCACGAACTCAAGCAGGAATTCACCATCGCCATCGTGACGCATAACCTGCAGCAGGCGGCACGCGTCTCCGACTACACTGCCTACCTGTATCTTGGTGATCTGATCGAATTTGGCAAAACGGATGAGATATTCATCAAACCGCAGGACAAGCGCACCGAAGACTACATTACCGGCCGCATGGGCTGAGGATTGAAAATCATGACAGAACAATCACATGTACATGTCTCAAAACAGTTTGATGAAGAACTCGACGAATTACGTGCCCACGTCCTCGAGATGGGCGGCCTCGTCGAATCACAGGTTCGCGCAGCCATCGACGCCTGCGCCAGCACCGATGAAGCCCTGACACAAACGATCATCGACAACGACAAGAAGGTCAACGATTTCGAAAAGCGGATCGACGATGGCTGCATCCACGTCATCGCCCGGCGTCAGCCAGCCGCCTCCGATCTGCGGCTGGTCATGGGCATCAGCAAAATTGTGACCGACCTCGAACGCATAGGCGACGAAGCCAAAAAAATTGCGCGCGGCGCAGGCCGCCTGCACGAGCGCAGCCCGGGCGGCACGCCCCATGCAGTCGAAATCCGCCACGTCGCCCAGGCCGCCATCGTCATGCTGCGTACCGCGCTCGACGGCTTCGCGCGGCTCGATGCGGCGCAGTCCGGCAGCGTCATCCACGCCGACGCCCGGATCGACGCCGAGTTCAAATCCATCCTTCGCCAGCTCATCACCTGCATGATGGAAGACCCGCGCAGCATCACGAACAGCCTTGACATCCTCTGGATCGCCCGCGCCATCGAACGCATTGGCGACCATGCCAAAAACGTCGCCGAAAACGTCGTCTATATCGTCGAAGGCCGCGACATCCGTCATGCCACCCTGGAGCAGACACCATGACCGCCAGACTCCTGGTGATCGAAGACGAACCCGCCATTCAGGAACTTCTGGTGGTAAACCTCCGGCACCACGGCTTTGAAGTCAGCTGCGCGTCCACTGCCGGAGAAGGATCTGCCGCGATTCGCGCCGCCCTGCCGGATCTGCTGATCCTCGACTGGATGCTGCCTGACCAGTCCGGCCTTACCCTCGCGCGCAAGCTGAGAACCGAGGAACGGACACGCGACCTGCCCATCATCATGCTCACCGCCCGCGTGGAAGAAGACAACCGGGTGGAAGGGCTGAACGCCGGAGCGGATGACTACGTCACCAAGCCATTCTCGCCCAAGGAACTCATTGCCCGTGTTCGCGCCGTCTTGCGCCGCCGCGCTCCGCATCTGGATAGCGCGAACGTGGTTTCAGGCCGGCTGACCATCAACCCGACAACACGACGGCTTCAGATCGAAGGCACGACCATCCCGCTAGGCCCCACCGAGTTTCGCCTGCTGCTGTTTCTCATGACCCACCCGGAGCGCGTCTATAGCCGTGCACAGCTCCTCGACGAAGTCTGGGGCGACCACGTCTATGTCGAAGAACGTACCGTCGATGTGCATGTCCGCCGCCTGCGCGCGGCTCTGGAACCTGCGGGAGAAGATGCGCGCATCGACACCGTCCGGGGTTCCGGCTACCGCTTCCTGAATCCCTGAGCAGCCATGATGTTCCCCGGCATCCACACCCTGATTACGCTTTTCTTCTGCCTTCTTTGCGCGCTGACGGGCGGATGGATCTGGGGTGGCTGGGCCGGTCTGGCCATTTTCTCATCCCTGCTGCTTGCCTGGCTGGCCCGGCATTTTTACCGCCACCTTGACGCGCTGGCACGCCTGGAACGCTGGTCGCGCCAGCCCTCACCCGACGTACACCTGGAAGGAGAAGGACGCTGGGACGAAATTTTTGACCGGCTCTATCGTCACGAAAAAGAGACTCGCGCCGAACTTGCCCGGCGCGATGCCGGCCTGAGCCTCTTTGCCGCTGCCGGAGAAGCCCTGACCGATGGCATCGTCACACTCGATGCCACTGAACGCATCGTCTGGTGCAACCACATCGCCGCCCGACAACTGGCGATCGACCCCCGAACGGATCGTGGCCAGCCCATCGCCCACCTCATCCGCCACCCGGAATTCATCGCCTATCTGACCGCCGCAGATTTCTCCCGGCCTCTGGTCATGAGCTTCGACCGGGGCAACGAAGAAGTGCTTTCCCTGTCGATGCTGCCTTATGCAGACAGCAACCGCCTGCTGCAAATCAGGGATGTCACGCAAAGCGAACGGCTCGACCGCATGCGCCGGGATTTCGTCGCCAATGTCTCGCACGAGCTCCGCACCCCGCTGACTGTCCTCGCGGGCTTTCTCGAAACCCTGCGCGAATTGCCGCTTGCGGAAGAAGAACGCACCCGTTACCTCGCCTTGATGAGCGAGCAATCGGAACGCATGCTCTCCATCATCCAGGACTTGCTCACCCTCTCGGTGCTGGAAGCCTCCCCGCCGCCCGAGAACGCAAAAATCGACATGGCCGCCCTGCTCGACCGTCTGCACCGGGACGCCATCGCCCTCTCCGGCGGACGCCACGTGATCCTGCTCGAAACGCCAGCGCAAGACACCGACCTGTCCGGCAGCGAAAGCGAGCTCACCAGTGCCTTTGGCAACCTGCTCTCGAATGCCATCCGCTACACCCCGCAAGCAGGCAGCATCCACATTCGCTGGGAAAAAATGGGCACAGAAGCCATTTTCTCGGTCACCGACTCCGGCGTTGGCATCGACCCCCGGCACATCCCCCGCCTGACAGAACGTTTCTATCGTGCCGACGCCGGCCGCTCACGGGCAGCCGGCGGCACGGGTCTGGGGCTAGCCATCGTGAAACACGCCCTGGCACGCCACCAGGCCACACTGGAAATCACCAGCGAACCCGGACACGGCAGCCGCTTCGCCGCCCGATTCCCTGCCAGCCGAATCGCCAGCCCGATCGCCGTCGGGTAAGCAAGCTTCTTGAACCTATTGACCCGGCCCGATAAATCCTAAAGTTTTCGTCATTCCGGCGAATGCCGGAATCCAGTGACGGACGGGCTTTCCTCCCTCCTGGGCCCCGGCTTTCGCCGGGGCGACGACGTTGTGCATTTGCGCGCTGGATCAATAACTGGACGCGCAGATTGACTCGTCACCCCGGCGAAAGCCGGGGTCC
>CAZFPI010000063.1:0-15976 GCA_964521075.1 uncultured Sterolibacterium sp. | reverse complement strand
GCCACCGTGCTGGCGCAATCCATCGTCCGCGAAGGCATGAAGTTCGTCGCCGCCGGGATGAACCCGATGGATCTCAAGCGCGGTATCGACAAGGCCGTCATCGCCACCATCGAAGAACTGAAGAAGCAGTCCAAGCCCTGCTCGACCAGCAAGGAAATCGCCCAGGTCGGCTCGATCTCGGCCAACTCCGATGCCAACATCGGCGAAATCATCGCCAATGCGATGGACAAGGTCGGCAAGGAAGGCGTCATCACCGTCGAAGACGGCAAGAGCCTGCAAAACGAACTCGACGTGGTCGAGGGGATGCAGTTCGACCGTGGCTATCTCTCGCCCTACTTCATCAATAATCCGGAAAAGCAGATTGCCATTCTGGATAACCCCTTCATCCTGCTGTTCGACAAGAAAATCAGCAACATCCGCGATCTGCTGCCGGTACTGGAACAAGTCGCCAAGGCGGGCCGTCCGCTGCTGATCATCGCCGAAGACGTCGAAGGCGAAGCACTGGCCACGCTGGTGGTCAACAACATCCGTGGCATCCTCAAGACCTGCGCCGTCAAGGCTCCGGGCTTTGGCGACCGCCGCAAGGCCATGCTCGAAGACATCGCCATCCTGACCAACGGCGTCGTCATCGCCGAAGAAGTCGGTTTGAGCCTGGAAAAGGCCGAACTGAAAGACCTGGGCCAGGCCAAGCGCATCGAGATCGGCAAGGAAAACACCATCATCATCGACGGTGCCGGCGTTGCCGATAACATCCAGGCTCGCGTCAAGCAGATTCGCAAGCAAATCGAAGAAGCGACCAGCGACTACGATAAGGAAAAACTGCAAGAGCGCGTGGCCAAGCTGGCCGGCGGTGTCGCCCTGATCAAGGTCGGCGCGGCAACCGAAGTTGAAATGAAGGAAAAGAAGGCCCGCGTTGAAGATGCGCTGCATGCAACCCGCGCCGCTGTCGAAGAAGGCATCGTTGCCGGTGGCGGTGTTGCCCTGCTGCGTGCCCGCCAGACCGTTGGCTCACTCAAGGGCGACAACCACGACCAGGACGCAGGCATCAAGATCGTCCTGCGCGCGCTGGAACAGCCGATGCGTGAAATCGTTGCCAATGCAGGCGACGAGCCGAGCGTGGTGGTCAACAAGGTTGCCGAAGGCAAGGGCAACTTTGGCTACAACGCCGCCACCGGCGAGTACGGCGACATGGTGGCCATGGGCGTGCTGGACCCGACCAAGGTGACGCGCACCGCGCTGCAAAACGCAGCTTCCGTGGCTGGCCTGATGCTGACGACGGATTGCATGGTTGCCGAGCTCGTCGAAGACAAGCCCTCGATGCCCGACATGGGCGGTATGGGTGGCATGGGCGGCATGGGTGGTATGGGCGGCATGGGCATGTAAGCCTGTCTTGCCGGGGAAGGGTATCGTTCGCACCAACCAGAGCGATGCCCCGCCCCTGCCCGGGCAGGGCCATGAAATATCGGGAAATGCCCGGGCAAGAAATACCAGAAAGATCAAGCCAACAAAAAAGCCGAGGATTCCTCGGCTTTTTTGTTGGCTTACCCCTGACCGCTAAGCAGCCGGGGGCAGCCGGGGTATGAGAACCGCTTACTCGACAGAAACCGCTTCAGCCTGCTCAGGCTGGTCGAGCAGTTCAACCAGAGCCATCGGTGCATTGTCGCCAAGACGGAAACCCATCTTGAGAATACGAAGGTAACCGCCATTACGATTGGCAAAACGGGGGCCAAGCTCATCAAACAGCTTGACGACCATTTCGCGGTCGCGCAGGCGGTCAAACGCCAGACGACGATTGGCCAGGCTGGGCTTTTTGCCCAGGGTAATCATCGGCTCGACGACACGACGCAGTTCCTTGGCCTTGGGCAAGGTGGTCTTGATGGTTTCGTGACGCAGAAGGGAGTTGGTCATATTACGCAGCATCGCCAGACGATGGGATGATGTGCGATTCAGCTTACGCAAGCCGTTACCGTGACGCATGATATTTCCTCGTGTTGTTCAACTGCTGCTGTTTAGAAGATTGCGGGCAGTTGGTTAATCGTTTTAAGAGGTGGTAAAAAATCAGGAAACCCGCTCAAGCCCCTGGGGAGGCCAGTTTTCAAGTTTCATCCCCAGTGCCAAACCACGCGAAGCCAACACTTCCTTGATTTCATTCAGGGACTTGCGGCCAAGATTCGGCGTCTTGAGGAGTTCAGGCTCGGTTCTCTGGATCAGATCACCGATATAGAAGATGTTCTCGGCCTTGAGGCAGTTGGCGGAGCGAACGGTCAGTTCGAGATCATCGACAGAACGGAGCAACAAGGGATCAACCGTCGCCTGGCGGGGGGATTCTGCGGAAGTCTGCGTACCTTCGAGATCAGCAAAGACCGACATTTGATCCATCAGGATACGCGCCGCATAGCGGATGGCATCCTCGGGATCAATGGCCCCATTGGTCTCGATATCCATCACAAGCTTGTCCAGGTCCGTACGCTGCTCAACGCGTGCCGCCTCGACGGCATAGCTTACGCGACTGATCGGGCTGAACGAAGCATCCAGCTGGATATGGCCGATACCGCGTGATTCCTTGTCATTCGGACGGGAAGCCGCCGGAACGTAGCCATAACCGCTTTCGACCTTAATCTGCACTTCAAGCTTGCCGCCCGGAGCAAGATGGGCAATCACATGATCCGGATTGATGATCTCGACATCATGGCTGGTCTGGATGTCAGCAGCAGTCACAACACCTTCGCCCGACTTGGACAGCATCAGGACGGTCTCGGCCTTGTTGTGCAGCTTGAGGACGACACCCTTGATGTTCAGAAGGATATCAACCACATCCTCACGAACACCATCCAGGGTGGAATACTCGTGAAGAACCGTTTCGATCTTGGCGGCAGTCGGCGCGGCACCCGGCATGGAGGACAGCAGGATGCGACGCAGGGCATTGCCCAGTGTGTGACCGTAACCACGCTCAAACGGCTCCATGACCACCCTGGCATGAACCGGGGAGAGGGTTTGAACGTCGATATGCTTAGGCTTCAGAAGCACGTTAACTTGCATCTGGGCTCCTTCATGAATTCAAAAAAGCTCCGAGGGGCCAAACTTGAGTGGCCCCTCGGAGCTTGAAGATTTTTAACGGGAGTAAAGTTCGACGATCAGACCTTCGTTGATCGTCGCTGGCAGTTCGCTACGCTGCGGGTAAGCCTTGAAGACACCCTTGCCAGCCTTCACATCCATCTCGATCCACTCGGGAAAGCCACGCGACTCCGCAGCTTCCAGGGCTGCCTTGGTACGCAGCTGAACACGAGCCACATCGGTCAGTTGAACCACGTCACCCGGGCGAACGATATAGGAAGGGATATTCACACGACGGCCATTGACCAGAACGCCGTTATGGCGAACGACCTGGCGCGACTCAGCACGCGAGCCACCGAAGCCCATGCGATAAGCCACCGCATCCAGGCGGCCTTCGAGAAGCTGAAGAAGGTTTTCACCTGTTTGACCACGGCGACGATCAGCCTCGGCAAAGGTCTTGCGGAACTGACGCTCCAGAACACCATAAATACGACGAACTTTCTGCTTTTCACGAAGCTGCGTGCCATAGCCCGAAAGGCGCTGGCCAGATTTCTGACCATGTTGCCCCGGCGCATAGCTACGGCGTTCCACGGGGCACTTGTCGGTAAAGCACTTCTCCGCCTTCAGAAACAGTTTCTCGCCTTCGCGGCGACACTGGCGGCACTTCGGATCAAGATTGCGAGCCACTATTAACTCCTTGAATTCTTACAAAATACTGACGAATCGCCAGCTTAGATACGACGACGCTTGGGCGGGCGGCAGCCATTATGGGGAATCGGGGTGATGTCTGTAATGCTGGAAATCTTGATCCCCAGTGCATTCAAGGCACGAACCGCAGATTCACGACCCGGACCAGGGCCCTTGATACGAACCTCGAGATTCTTGATACCGCATTCCTGCGCCACTTTTCCTGCAGCTTCTGCAGCCACCTGAGCAGCAAAAGGCGTACTCTTGCGCGAACCCTTGAAGCCCGCACCACCGGAAGTCGCCCAGGAAAGCGCATTTCCCTGACGGTCCGTAATCGTGATGATCGTATTGTTGAAAGAAGCGTGAACGTGAGCAATACCCTCGGCTACGTTCTTCTTGATCTTCTTGCGAACCTTGGTTGTCGTCTTGGCCATGTCATCTAATCCTTAACTTACTTCTTGGCGCCGGCAATTGCCTTGCGCGGTCCCTTGCGAGTACGGGCATTGGTACGAGTGCGCTGGCCACGAACCGGCAAGCCACGGCGATGACGCAAGCCGCGATAGCAACCCAGATCCATCAAACGCTTCACACTCATCGTCACTTCGCGGCGCAGGTCACCTTCAACGGTAAACTTGCCCACCTCATCACGAAGGCGTTCCATTTCGGTATCCGTCAGATCCTTGATCTTGGCCGACGGAGAAATGTTGGCCAACTGACAGATCTTCTTGGCGCGAGTGTTGCCGATACCGTAAATCGCAGTCAGTGCGATCACGGTATGCTGATGGTTCGGAATATTTACCCCTGCGATACGGGCCATAAGGTCACCCTAAAGTATAACTTCCCTGAAAGGGAAACAGACGATTATAAATGAACGTTCTGCGGATAACAAGCATCAACCCTGACGCTGCTTGTGGCGCGGATCCGTACAGATCACACGAACGACGCGATTACGGCGAATGATCTTGCAATTGCGGCAAATGCATTTGACCGAGGCCATTACTTTCATGACTTCTCTCCAGAAAAACCGAACAAAAAAATTATTTCGCGCGAAAAACGATACGGCCTTTAGTCAGGTCGTAAGGCGTCAATTGAACCGTCACCTTGTCCCCGGGCAAAATGCGAATATAGTGCATCCGCATTTTTCCGGAAATATGGCCCAGTACAACATGGCCGTTTTCGAGCTTTACCCTAAACGTTGCGTTGGGCAGGTTCTCCTGAACCTCACCCTGCATTTCAATCATGTCCTCTTTTGACATCTACTGACTACGACCTGGCTGAAAAACCGGCGCCCTTGAAATTAGCTTTTTTCAACAGGCTCTCATACTGATGAGACATGATGTAAGCCTGCACCTGGGACATGAAATCCATCGTCACGACGACGATAATCATGAGAGACGTTCCGCCAAAGTAGAAAGGCACATTCCACTTAAGGATCAAAAACTCGGGGATCAAACAAACAACGGTCACATAAACAGCCCCGGCCAGGGTCAGACGCATGAGAATCTTCTCGATGTAGCGCGACGTCTGCTCACCCGGGCGAATTCCCGGCACAAAGGCCCCGCTCTTCTTCAGGTTGTCCGCCGTTTCCTTGGAATTGAAAACCAGGGCGGTATAGAAGAAGCAGAAGAAGATGATCGCGGATGCATACAGAATGACATAAGGCGGCTGCCCGGGAGACAGGGTCGCGGCAATGTCTTTCAGCCAGCTCATCTTTTCCGTCGAACCAAACCAGCCCGCCACCGTTGCCGGGAAAAGAATGATGCTCGAGGCAAAAATTGGCGGAATGACCCCGGACATATTCAATTTCAGGGGAAGATGGGAGGATTGACCACCATAAACCTTGTTACCAACCTGCCGCTTGGCGTAATTGACCAGGATCTTTCGCTGGCCTCGCTCTACGAAGACGACGCAATAGGTCACGAGCAGGACGAGAGCGAAAATAAACAACGCGGTCACAGGGTGCATGCTGCCCGTGCTGACGAGCGAGAAAAGCCCACCCAGCGCATTGGGCAAGCCCGCTGCAATACCGGCAAAAATGATGATGGAGATGCCATTGCCCAAGCCACGTTCGGTAATCTGCTCGCCCAGCCACATCAGAAACATCGTCCCCGTAAGGAGAGTCGTAACGGCAGTCAAACGGAACATCATTCCAGGATCAAGCACCAGGCCTTGCTGCGATTCCAGTGCAACGGCGATGCCCAGGCCCTGAAAGAGTGCCAGGCCGACCGTGCCATAACGCGTGTATTGGGTAATCTTGCGACGCCCGGCCTCGCCCTCTTTCTTGAGAGCTTCAAGCTGTGGCGATGCGATCGTCACCAGCTGCATGATGATCGATGCCGAAATATACGGCATGATCCCCAGGGCAAAAATCGTGAATCTTGAAAGCGCACCACCCGAAAAGAGGTTGAAAACGCCAAGAATCCCGCCCTTCTGGCCTTCGAACAACTGCGCCAAAGCTACCGGGTCGATTCCGGGAACCGGAATATGCGCCCCGATCCGGTAAACGATGATAGCTCCCAGCAAAAAGCCGAGACGACGCCAGAGATCGCCGAATTTCCCGGCAGCTCCGAGCGTCTTGTCCGAATCGGTTCGTGCAAACTTTGACAAAGCTATAGTCTCGGCAAGTGATTAGGCTGAGGCCGCCGGAGCGACGACACTGCCGCCTGCGGCTTCGATTGCAGCCTTGGCACCCTTGGTCGCCCCCACGCCCGTCAGAACGACTTTACGCGTGAGGCTTCCCGAAAGAATCACCTTGGCCGAAAGTGCCAGGACAGGAACGATGCCTGCCTGCTTCAGAGACAGAAGATCAATCTCGGTCAAGGGAAGCTTTTCAATTTCCGACAGGCGAACCTCGACATTCAGGTCGCGCGTCAAGGAATTGAAACCACGCTTGGGAAGGCGACGTTGCAGGGGCATCTGGCCGCCTTCAAAACCAACCTTGTGAAATCCGCCAGCGCGGGATTTTTGTCCCTTGTGACCACGACCTGCGGTTTTACCCAGGCCACTTCCGATGCCGCGACCCACACGACGACGAGCGTGTGTGGCCCCTTCGGCCGGTTTGATGGTATTCAGACGCATTGCCTCAACCCTCACACTTCACCAGATAGGCGACTTTATTAATCATGCCACGCACACAAGGCGTGTCTTCCAGCAGTGCGCTGCTGTTAAGCCGACGCAGACCCAAACCACGGACTGTCGCCCGGTGGTCGGATTTCGTACCGATCAGGCTCTTGACCAGCGTTACCTTGATTTTCTTTTCAGCCATTTTGCTTACCCCATGATGTCCTGAACGCTCTTGCCACGCTTGGCGGCAATCTCGGCAGGTGTATTCATCGCTTGCAGGCCATTGATGGTGGCGCGCACGACGTTGTAGGGATTGGTGGAGCCGTAGATCTTGGCGACGACATCCGTCACACCGGCCACTTCGAATACAGCACGCATCGGGCCACCGGCAATGATGCCCGTACCGGCAACGGCCGGTTGCATCAGTACGCGGCAAGCACCATGGTGGCCGATGACGGTATGCTGAAGCGTACCTTCCTTCAGGCTGACGCGCGAGAGCTTGCGACGCGCTTCTTCCATTGCCTTCTGAACTGCCACCGGCACTTCGCGGGACTTGCCCTTGCCCATGCCAACGCCGCCATCACCGTCACCCACGACGGTCAATGCGGCAAACCCGAGGATGCGCCCCCCCTTCACAACCTTCGTGACACGGTTGATCGCTACCATTTTCTCGCGCATGCCGTCGTCAATCTTCTCCGGCGTCTGCTGCTGCTTCCTGTTTTGTGGTTTAGCCATTTTCAGTCTCGTTCATTTGCGTCATTGATGAGCGCAGGTTGTCACTTAGAATTTCAGACCGCCTTCACGCGCGGCATCGGCCAGCGCCTTGATGCGGCCATGGTAGTGAAACCCGGAACGATCGAAGGAAACACTTTCGATCCCCTGTGCCTTGGCACGTTCAGCAATCAGCTTGCCTACAAGCTCGGCAGCCTTCACATTCCCGCCATTGGACACCTTGCTGCGAACCTCCGTCTCGACCGTCGAAGCGGCGACCAGGACGCGAGTGCCACAACCGGAAAACACCTGAGCGTAGATATGCAGATTGGTGCGATGGACGGCCAGGCGTACCGCCTTCAATTCGGCGATCTTTGCGCGTGTCCTGCGGGCCCGACGCAAACGCGTTGATTTCTTATCCATGTTTGTCAGCCCTTATTTCTTCTTGGTTTCCTTGATGACCACGCGCTCATCTGCATAGCGCACACCCTTGCCCTTGTAAGGCTCGGGCGAGCGATAGGCACGAATCTCAGCAGCAACCTGGCCAACCTTTTGACGATCAACACCCTTGATGAGGATTTCTGTCTGGGTAGGCGTCTCGCACTTCACGCCAGCAGGCATCTCATGCACAAGCGGATGCGAAAAGCCGAGAGAAAGATTGAGCTTGTCACCCTGAGCCTGGGCGCGGTAGCCCACGCCCACAAGGGTCAACTTCTTTTCAAACCCCTTGGTGACGCCAGTAACCATGTTATTGACGAGCGCGCGCATCGTGCCGGACATGGCACCAGCGTTCGGCTGGCCCGCAACGGCCTTGCACAACAACACATCACCCTCGCGCTCGACAGTCACTGCAGGCAGCATGAACTGCTTGAGCGTACCGAGCGGCCCTTTGATACTGATTTCCGAACTGCCCAGCGTCACTTCCACGCCTTTGGGGAGTTCAACCGGATATTTTGCGATACGAGACATCGTGAGGCACCCCTTAAGCGACGATGCAGAGAACTTCGCCGCCAACATTCTCGGCGCGAGCCTTGCGATCAGTCATAACACCCTTGGGGGTGGAGACAATTGCCACGCCCAGGCCATTCATGACCTGCGGCAAATCATCTTTACCCCGATAAACACGCAGACCAGGCTTGGAAACGCGCTCAATGCGCTCAATCACGGCACGGCCAGCGTAGTACTTCAGTGCGATATCCAGCAAAGGCTTGCCACCATTCTCACGCACCGCGAACTCGTCGATATATCCCTCACCCTTCAAAACATTGGCGATGGCAATCTTGAGCTTGGAAGACGGCATCACAACGGCTGCCTTCTGGGCAGTTTGCGCGTTGCGGATGCGGGTCAGCATGTCGGCAACAGGATCTGTCATACTCATTTCGATTTCTCCTTTTACCAGCTGGCCTTGGTCATACCGGGCACTTCACCGCGCATAACGACATCACGCAGCTTGTTGCGGCACAGACCGAACTTACGAAACACGCCACGAGGGCGACCCGTCACTTCACAACGATTGCGCTGACGCGAAGGCGAAGCGTTACGCGGCAACTGCTGAAACTTCAAGCGAGCTGCCATGCGCTCATCCGGCGACAAATTGACGTTGTTGTAAATCGCAGCCAGCTCGGCGCGTTTGGCCGCATACTTCTCGGCAGTACGCAGACGCTTCAGCTCACGATTGATCATTGATTTCTTGGCCATACGTCCCTCAATTCTTGAAAGGGAATTTGAATGCGGCGAGCAGGGCCTTGGCCTCTGCATCGGTCTTGGCGGTCGTCGTGATGCTGATATTCATACCACGCAAAGCGTCAATCTTGTCGTACTCGATTTCGGAGAAAATGATCTGCTCCTTGACGCCGACGTTGTAGTTGCCACGGCCATCAAAACCCTTGCCAGAGATACCGCGAAAATCGCGAACTCGCGGCAACGCAATCGTCACCAGACGATCGAGAAACTCATACATGCGCTCTCCGCGCAAGGTCACCATGCAACCAATCGGATAGCCCTCGCGGATCTTGAATCCAGCAATTGCCTTCCGCGCCTTGGTGACAACGGGTTTCTGGCCAGCAATCTTGGTCAAATCAGCAACCGCATGCTCCAGCACTTTCTTGTCAGCAACAGCCTCACCCACACCCATATTCAGAGTGATCTTGGTGATACGCGGCACTTCCATGATCGAACCGTAGCTGAACTTGTTTTTCAATTCAGCCACAACCGTGTTTTTATAAAATTCCTGCAAGCGAGCCATGATAGTCCTTACACGTCCACAACTTCGCCGTTCGACTTGAACACACGAACCTTGCGACCATCATCCAGGGTCTTGACCCCGACGCGATCCGCCTTCTGTGTAGCCGGGTTGAACAGCGCAATATTGGAAACCTGAATGGGCATCTCTTTCTCGACGATACCCCCCTGCTGACCCTTCATGGGATTCGGCTTTGCATGCTTCTTGACGCGATTAATACCTTCAACAAGCACCTTCTGCTCGTCCAGGCGCGCCAGAACCACACCCCGCTTACCCTTGTCCTTGCCAGTAATTACGATGACGCTGTCACCCTTGCGAATCTTGTTCATGACAACCCTCAAAGAACTTCAGGAGCCAGGGAAACGATCTTCATGAAACGCTCGGTACGCAACTCACGCGTAACCGGCCCGAAGATACGAGTGCCAATAGGCTCGAGCTTGTTGTTCAACAAAACCGCCGCATTGTCATCAAATTTGACAAGGGAACCATCCGAGCGACGCACACCCTTGGCAGTACGAACTACCACGGCGGTATAGACATCACCCTTCTTGACCCGGCCACGCGGAGCAGCATCCTTGACACTGACCTTGATGACATCGCCAATACCGGCATAACGGCGCTTCGAACCACCCAGCACCTTGATGCACTGAACCGACCTGGCGCCCGTGTTATCGGCGACAGTCAGTCGTGTCTGCATTTGTATCATTAAATATCTCCAACTTAATTCGCACCAGAAAACATGCGATCAGTCTTGGACCCGTCACTGACGGTAATTCGTTACCCGCTCAATCCTGCACGAGCAACACGGACTTGCAGCAAAGTCGGCCATTATGAATGGCCTGACCTTGGTTGTCAACTACTTCACAGGCAATTCAAGCTGCAAAAAATCAGACCAGCTTTGCCTTTTCGACCACACGCGAGACCCGCCATGCCTTGGTCTTCGAGATCGGCACACATTCTTCAATCTGTACCAGATCGCCCTGCTTTGCCTCGTCGTTCTCGACATGGGCATGGTACTTCTTGCTGCGAAGAACCATCTTGCCAATGACAGGATGCTTCACGCGACGTTCAATCAGAACGGTCACTGTCTTTTGCATCTTGTCGCTGACAACCTTACCCGTCAGGGTACGACGCATCTTTTCCGTTGTTTCGCTCATTTGGCGACACCCCTTTCATGAAGGACGGTCTTGACGCGTGCGATATCCTTGCGCGTCTTGTCGATCTGGCTGTGATTGCTCAATTGCTGAGTTGCTGCTTGCATGCGAAGGCCAAACTGTGCCTTACGCAGATCCAGCAGTTCCTTCTCCAATTCAGCCGTTTCCTTCTGTCTCAAATCTTTCGCTTTCATGTTTACCCCAAAAGACGCGTGACGAAAGTTGTCTCGATCGGCAACTTGGCAGCTGCGAGGCGGAATGCTTCGCGCGCCAGGGATTCGTCGACACCGTCCATCTCATAAAGAACCTTGCCGGGCTGGATTTCAGCAACCCAATACTCCGGGTTCCCTTTACCATTCCCCATTCGAACCTCAAGCGGCTTCTTGGAAATCGGCTTGTCAGGGAAAATGCGAATCCAGATACGGCCACCACGCTTGATGTGACGCGTCATGGCACGACGGGCAGACTCAATCTGGCGTGCCGTCAAACGACCACGGCCAACGGCCTTCAAGCCGAACTCACCAAAGCTGACCTTGGCCCCACGGGTCGCGACGCCTGTGTTGCGGCCCTTGTGTTGCTTACGATATTTGGTACGCGAGGGTTGCAGCATGTTTTACTCCTTCACATCCTTGGCAGCCGGATCGGCTGCCGTCTTGCGGACACGCTTGACGGGAGCCTTGTCGTCCTGGGCTGCGGGTTTGCCAGCAGCCGAGCGGCTCTCACCCGGCTTGTCAGCCGTACCACGGGCCGGAGCACGACGGGCAGGGCGACGCGGCTCATCAGCGGCAACATCGGGGGCGACAGCCGCCTGATCCTTCTTGCCGATCATCTCGCCCTTGAACACCCAGACCTTCACACCGATGATGCCGTAGGTGGTCTTGGCTTCGGATGTACCGTAGTCGATGTCGGCACGCAGGGTATGAAGCGGAACGCGGCCTTCGCGATACCACTCGCAGCGGGCAATTTCAGCACCATTCAGACGGCCTGAGCTCATGATCTTGATGCCCTGGGCACCGAGACGCATGGCGTTTTGCATCGCGCGTTTCATGGCACGACGGAACATGATCCGCTTTTCGAGCTGCTGGGCAATCGAATCGGCAATCAGCTGGGCATCGATTTCCGGCTTGCGGATTTCTTCGATATTGACGTGAACCTGGCCACCCAGAATCTTCTGCAAATCCGCCTTCAGAACCTCGATATCCTCACCTTTTTTGCCGATGACGACACCCGGTCGGGCACTGAATACGGTGATACGGGCGTTCTTCGCCGGGCGATCGATCACGACGCGCCCCACCGAAGCATGAGCCAGCTTCTTTTTCAGGTAGTCACGGACTTTCAGGTCTTCATTGAGCATGACCGGGAAGTTCTTGCTGTCCGCAAACCAGCGTGAAGCCCAGTTGCGCGTGACAGCAAGGCGAAAACCAGTCGGATGTATCTTCTGTCCCATAGTTCTTCCTTAGTCTCCGACCGTGACGTAAATGTGGCTGGTCTGCTTGAGAATATGATTGCCACGGCCTTTGGCGCGGGCGGTAAAACGCCTCAAGACGGCAGCCTTCTCGACGTGAATGGTCTTGACCTTCAACGTATCAATATCGGCGGCATCATTGTGCTCGGCGTTGGCAATGGCAGACTCGAGCACCTTCTTGATGATGACGGCCCCCTTCTTGGGGCTGAACGTCAAAATATTAAGTGCCTGGTCGACCGATTTGCCACGAATGAGGTCAGCAATCAGCCGACCCTTCTGAGCCGAGAGACGAACACCGCGCAGGATCGCATTGGTTTCCATTGTCATCCCTTACTTCTTGACGGCCTTCTTGCCGCCAGCATGTCCCTTGAAGGTACGCGTCAGGGCGAACTCGCCGAGCTTGTGACCCACCATATTTTCCGAAACGTAGACCGGAATGTGCTGCTTGCCGTTATGAACAGCAATCGTCAGACCAACGAAATCCGGAAGAATGGTAGAGCGACGCGACCACGTCTTGATCGGACGCTTGTCATTGGTTTCGCGTACCGTATCGACCTTCTTCAACAGGTGGGCGTCGATGAACGGGCCCTTTTTAAGCGAACGTGTCATTTATCACCTCTTGTTGCGCGGGCGGCGCTGAACGATCATATTGCTCGTGCGCTTGTTGCTGCGCGTACGATAACCCTTGGTCTTGACGCCCCACGGACTGACCGGATGCATACCGGCAGCTGTACGACCTTCACCACCACCGTGCGGGTGATCGACCGGGTTCATGACCACACCCCGCACTGTCGGGCGAATACCACGCCAGCGCTGAGCCCCTGCCTTGCCGATGGAACGAAGACTATGCTCCTCGTTACCCACTTCACCGATCGTTGCACGGCATTCAATGTGCACGCGGCGAATTTCACCGGAGCGCAAGCGAAGCTGGGCGTAAGTCCCTTCACGGGCCATCAGCTGGACGGAAGTCCCTGCGGCGCGGGCGATCTGAGCCCCCTTGCCGGGGATCATTTCAATGCAGTGAATGGTAGAACCCACCGGGATATTACGGATGGGCAGTGTGTTGCCCGGCTTGATCGGAGCTTCCGAACCGGAGATGAGCTGAGCGCCCACCGCAACACCACGGGGTGCGATGATGTAACGACGCTCACCATCGGCGTAACACAAGAGAGCCAGATTCGCCGAACGGTTCGGGTCATATTCCAGACGCTCAACAACTGCCGGAATGCCATCCTTGTCACGACGAAAATCGACGACGCGATAATGCTTCTTGTGCCCGCCACCCTGGTGCCGAACGGTAATATGGCCATGGTTGTTACGGCCTGCCTTGCTATGCTTGGTTTCAAGCAAAGCGGCATGAGGACGCCCCTTATGCAGATCCGGGTTAACCAGCTTGACCAGCGAACGACGACCCGGCGATGTCGGCTTGACTTTCACGAGTGCCATTTACACTGCCCCCCCTTCAGCAAAATTGATTTCCTGACCGGGCTTGAGGCAGACAAACGCCTTACGGGCATTACTGCGACGTCCCATGGTCCGGCCAAACCGCTTGACCTTGCCCTTCAGGTTGGAAATCTGCACCGAATCCACCTGCACCTTGAACAGCAGTTCAACAGCAGCCTTGATTTCGGGCTTGGTTGCATCCGAGACGACAAAGAATACGATCTGTTCGTTCTTGTCGGCAATAAAGGTTGCCTTCTCGGAAATTTGCGGTGCCAGCAGCACCTGCAACAAACGTTCTTGATTGAAGTTGCTCATCCCAGCATCTCCTCCATTTTGGCGACTGCGCTCTTGGTCAGCAGCACCTTGGGGAAACGGATCAGCGACAGCGGATCGGTTTCAGCGACCTCAAGCACCAGCACGCGGGGCAGGTTGCGCGAAGCCAGATAGAGATTCTCGTCCAGGGCATCCGTCACCACCAGCACAGAATCCAGACCCATACCCTTGAGCTTTCTGGCGAACTGCTGCGTCTTCGGCGTGTCGATACGCATATCATCCACAACCACCAGGCGATCTTCGCGGGCGAGCTGGGAAAGGATCGCAGCCATACCGGCACGGTACATTTTGCGATTAACCTTCTGGCTGAAGTTTTCCTCAGGCGAATTCGGGAAAATACGACCGCCGCCGCGCCACAGCGGGCTGGAGGTCATACCGGCACGAGCACGGCCCGTACCCTTCTGACGGAAAGGCTTCTTCGTGCTGTGCTTGACCTGTTCGCGATCCTTCTGGGCGCGATTACCGGAGCGAGCATTCGCTTGATAAGCCACAACCAGCTGATGCACCAGGGCTTCATTGTAGTCGCGGGCAAACAAGGCATCACTGGCATTCAGGGTTGCAGCGGACTGGCCCTGCTCATTAATGAGTTTGAGTTCCATCACGCCCCCTTCACTGCCGGACGAACAACCACGTCACCACCCTTGGCACCCGGGACTGCACCCTTGACCAACAACAGCTGACGCGCTTCGTCCACACGGACAATTTCCAGATTTTGCTGGGTACGCGTGGCTGCACCGTAATGCCCCGCCATGCGCTTGCCCGGGAAAACCCGGCCCGGATCCTGAGCCATACCGATGGAACCGGGAGAATTATGAGAAATCGAGTTACCGTGCGATGCACGGTTGGACGAGAAGTTGTGGCGCTTGATTGCACCGGTAAAACCTTTACCGATGGAAGTCCCGCTCACATCCACCATCTGGCCCACGGTAAAGATCGTCACGCTAATGACATCCCCCGCCTTGAGCTCGGACAGCTTTTGCGGCTCAACGACAAACTCCTTGAGCACAGTCCCCGCCTCAACACCTGCCTTGGCAAGATGCCCGGCAGCTGCCTTGTTAACACGGCTGGCACGACGCGTGCCAAACGCTACCTGGACTGCGGCATAGCCATCAGTTTCAGGAGTCTTGATCTGAGTCACTCGGTTATTCGACACATCGAGAACCGTCACCGGAATGGTTGAACCATCCTCGGCGAAAACTCGCGTCATGCCGACCTTGCGACCTACCAGGCCTAAAGTCATTTGTTTTTTCCTCTTTTGAGGTGCCGACTGCAATTGGCCGGCAACTGACCCATGACAGAAACGCTCCGAACCCAGGCCCGAAGCATCCTGCCGCTCTTTTTACTGCAACTTGATTTCCACATCCACGCCAGCCGGGAGATCCAGCTTCATCAACGCATCAACCGTTTTATCGGTCGGGTCGACGATATCCATCAGGCGAAGATGGGTACGAATTTCGAACTGATCACGCGAAGTCTTATTGACATGCGGGGAACGAAGGACGTTAAAGCGCTCGATGCGCGTTGGCAAAGGTACCGGGCCATGAACAACCGCACCAGTACGCTTGGCGGTATCAACAATCTCCAAGGCTGACTGATCGATCAAACGATAGTCAAATGCCTTGAGACGAATGCGGATTTTTTGATTCTGCATGTCAATTACCCAATCAGTCTTAAAGAGCGATTTCCCGGGTGTTTCCACACGGGAATGCGAAAGGGCGAAATTCTATCGCCCTTTCCCGAAGCTTGCAAGATGTTTCTTACTCGATGACCTTCGCCACAACACCAGCGCCGACGGTACGGCCGCCTTCACGGATCGCGAAGCGC
>CAZFPI010000062.1:338-16052 GCA_964521075.1 uncultured Sterolibacterium sp. | reverse complement strand
CCGAGCAGGGCGTTGCCGCCGTAGCCGGAGCCGAAAGACCAGATTTCGCGGGTTTCGGGGAAATGAACGATGTATTTGGTGTGATTACAGGGCCAGCGGACATCTTTCTGGCCGGGTTCGAGCGGTACGCCGACGGTATGCAGACAGGGCACGAATTCGCCGGTGTCCCCCAGGGTATCGAGCACGGCGCGACCCATGCGGGTCATGATACGCATGTTGATGACGACATAGGCACTGTCGGAGATTTCGACGCCGATATGAGCGATGGGCGAGCCGATGGGGCCCATCGAGAAGGGGATGACGTACATGGTGCGGCCGCGCATGCAGCCCTTGAACAAGCCCTTGAGCTTGTCCTTCATCTTGGCCGGGTCTTCCCAGTTGTTGTTGGGGCCGGCATCTTCCTTGTTGGCCGAGCAGATGAAGGTGCGGTCTTCGACGCGGGCAACGTCGGAAGGATCGGAGCAGGCGAGGAAGGAGTTGGGGCGTTTGGCCGGGTTGAGGCGAATCATCTTGCCAGCGTCGACCAGCATATTGCACAGGCGGTCGTATTCTTCCTGCGAACCGTCGCACCAGACGATGTTGTCCGGCTGGGTCAGGGCGGCGACTTCGGCCACCCAGGCCTTGAGCTTGGCATTGCGAACGTAATCGGGGGCGGCAGTATTTACGGCTTGGGTCATGGTGCGGAACTCTCCAGAAAAATCGTGTTGGGAAAGAACCTGAAAGTCGATCGGTCGCGCGGGTGGGCGATCGGTGGGCTTCCAGCGCGCCGCGCTGTCGGGGTGTAGCCGGGCGCGGTGGGGGTGGAGGCAAAGCGTGTCACTTGTCTGCTGAACCCGTAGACCGGCCATTTTGCCACTTTTGGCCTGACGGGACAAGACAGGGAAGGGAAAGGGAATGCCATTAGGATAGATCACGGCTTTCCGGTTTCTGCCTGTGCTGCCTGTAATTTCACCGGAACCTCCGTAGGGGCGAAACATTTTTCGCCCCTACCCCCTCGTTCTGCATGGACGAGAGGAAAGGGCAGAGTCATCCGCCCGCCACGGTCATTCGATCCACCAGGATGGAGCCGACCTGCTTGGAGCCGCGCACCAGCACATCGTTACCGATGGCAACGATCCCCCGGAACATGTCGCGCAGATTGCCGGCAATGGTGATTTCCTGGACGGGGTAGGCTATTTCTCCGTTTTCCACCCAGTAACCTGCCGCGCCGCGCGAATAGTCGCCGGTGACGTAATTGACGCCCTGGCCGAGCAATTCGGTGACAAACAGGCCCGTACCCATCTTTTTCAGGAGCCCCTGGAGGTCGTGCTCGCCGGGTTTGACGATGAGATTGTGGCTGCCGCCTGCATTGCCTGTGGTTTGCATCCCCAGCTTGCGGGCCGAATAGGTGGAGAGAAAGTAACCTTGCAAGACGCCATTGCTGACGACTTCGCGGTCATGGGTGGCCACGCCGTCGTCATCGAAGGGGCTGCTGGCCAAAGCTCCCTTGAGGTGGGGGCGTTCGCTGATCTGGACATGTGCGGGAAAAACAGCCTGTCCCAGGCTATCGAGCAGGAAAGATGTCTTGCGATACAAAGCCCCGCCGCTGACGGCCTGAACAAAGCTGCCGATCAGGCCGACAGCCAGTGGTGCATCGAACAGCACGGGCACAGAACAGGTTTTCAGGCGACGGGCATCGAGCCGGGCCAGCGCGCGACGGGCGGCGTAATCGCCAATGACCTCCGGCGTGGATAGCCGGGCAGGATCGCGGTTCGAGCTGTACCAGTCGTCTCGCTGCATGTTGTCACCCTCCCCGGCGATGACGGCGCAGGCGATGTAATGGCGCGTGGTGGGAAAGCCGCCCATGAAGCCCAGGCTGTTGGCCGAGATGAACTGGGATTGCTGGGTACTGACGCTGGCCCCTTCCGAATTCCTGATGAGCGGGCTGACGGCAAAGGCGGCCTCCTCACACTGGTTTGCCAGGGCGATAGCCTTGTCGACCGTGGGATTCCAGGGATGGCAAAGATCGAGGGCCATGGCTTTTTTCGCCAGCAGCTTTTCCTCGGGCAGACCGGCGTAAGGGTCGGGGGCCGTGAAGCGGGCGATCGACAGGGCGGCCGCAACAGTGGCCCGCAAGGCCGAAGGCGAAAAATCGGAAGTGCTGGCATGGCCGCGCCGCTGGTCGAGAAAAATAGTGACGCCGATGCCCTTGTCGCGGTTGTACTCGATGGTTTCGACTTCACCGCGCCGCACACTGACCGACTGCCCGAAGGCTTCGGAAACATCGACCTCGCAGGCGGTGGCCCCGAGCTCCCGCGCATGGCGCAAGACGTCGTCGGCAAGCTGGCACAGGGTGTCCCGGGAATGGCTGAATCCGTTGGCTGACATGGCTGAACTCGAAGAATGGCAGGATGTGCTAAGGCCAAAAGTATAATCCCTGCCTTTGATTCAGCGGACGAACCTCATGCGATTCCTCAACCCTCCGGAGATATCCGGCACAGAGCTCGACGAGAGCGATGACCACCCGTCGCGTCCCAGCAAAAGCCAGCGCAAGCGTGATTCCGATGCCTTGCAGTCGCTGGGCGAAGAGCTGGTGGCCCTGTCTGCCGGGCAGCTGTCGAAAATCGCCATGTCCGACAATCTCCGCGCGGCCTTGCGCGAAGCACAGCGGCTCACGCGCCACGAAGCGCGCCGTCGCCAGATGCAATACATCGGCAAACTGATGCGTTCGGAAGACCCGGCTCCCATGCAAGCCGCGCTCGATGCCATCAAGGGCATTTCGGTAGCGGCGAATGCACGCATGCACCGGCTTGAACACCTGCGTGAGCAGCTGCTTGATGACGAAGCCGCTGCCCTGGCGGAAATCACCGCCACGCATCCCCATGCCGATTTGCAGCATCTTCGGCAATTGCGCCGAAATGCAATCAGGGAGAAGGAACAAAACCGGCCACCGCGCGCCTTTCGGGAGATTTTTCAGGTACTGAAAGCACTCGATGAAACCGGTGACAAGGAAAACGATGAAAGGAAGCAGGACGAATGAATACCCGGAACGACACACTACGCATCGGCCTCGTTTCCATTTCCGACCGGGCATCCAGCGGCGTTTATCAGGATCAGGGCATCCCGGCCCTGAGCGAGTGGTTTGGACGGGCACTCTCCACGCCCTGGCACATGGAAACCCGGCTGATCGCCGACGATCAGGCAAAGATCGAGCAGACGCTGATCGAATTATGCGATGTCGCCGCCTGTCATCTGGTGCTCACGACGGGTGGAACGGGCCCGGCCCCGCGCGATGTCACCCCCGAGGCGACGCTGGCCGTAGCTCACAAGGTCATGCCCGGCTTCGGCGAGGAGATGCGCCGCATCAGCCTCAATTTCGTCCCCACGGCGATCCTCTCGCGCCAGACAGCCGTGATCCGGGGAAGCTCGCTCATCCTCAATCTGCCCGGCCAGCCCAAGTCGATCCGCGAGACACTGGAAGGTGTAAGGGACGCAGAGGGCAAAATCATCGTCAAGGGAATTTTTGCAGCCATCCCCTACTGCATCGACCTGATCGGCGGCCCCTACATCGAAACACACGAAGAGATCACCCAGGCATTCCGCCCCAAGTCAGCACAACGGCCCAGGGCAGCTTCACCGGAATGACGGGGACGAGGTAACAGACGATCAGCTGGCCAGCGCACCCGCAGGGATCGCCTCGATCTGGAAGCGCACGATGATGAAATCAGGCCCGCGCTCCACCAGCGACTGAGGGATGATCCTCAATTTCTGGTTATCCACCTGGGCCTGCAATGCGATGCCCGGTTCAAAATCGTCGCTGGCCATGACACCATCGACACTCATGGCTTGCCCGGCAACAGGCAGGGCAGTCAAATTCAGCAGCAGAAGCGAAGTAGCCAGACCACGGCCATCGGCAACGATGGCCCGTGGGGCTTTGCCCAGTGTCTGGATACCTGCAGCCCCCCGCTTCTCGCCGCGCTGGTAGCGGCGAACCATGCCGATCAGCCAGTTATCACCGCCTTCCGGCTGCATGGCGATGAGTGCGCCGATGCGGATCCAGTCGTTGGTGGAAAATGGCGATTGCGCGCCCATACCCCCCATGCTGAGGTCATCGACGAGCCACTCCTCGTCGGCAGGCGTGTCGTCAAAATAGCTTCGGCCAATGGTCAGGCGGTCATGGATGGTGGCCAGTCCATGAATCACCGCCAGCTTCGACTTGATCTGCCGACGCTGATGACTACGCATGGGCGGAGCATCCTGCCAGTTGAGTGAAAGGTGGTCGAGCACGGAGAGCACCATATCCGCCGGATATTGCCCGCCCAGCTGAAGGTCGGGCGGAACCACGCCATCTTTTTCGATGGCTGCCTTGATGGCGGCAATTTTCCCCATGGCAGCTCCCGGCCTCAAAAAACGCAGCGTTGGCGTGAGCTCGGGCAATTTCGCCAGACGGGTTGGCGGCAGGGGCTTGCTGATATCGACCCAATAGACATTGGCCGGATCGACCTGATCGGTAAAAACCAGATCGGGTACGAGATAGGCCACGAGCCGTTCGGCGATTTCGACCTTGACCGGCATGAGCTTGTTGGCCGAAGACGAATGCAGCATCAGAAGCTGCAGGTATTCCAGCCCCACGGAAGTTTCGCGGCCATGCGGATAAGGCAGCACGGTCTTGCCCTGCAGTTTCGCAGCCTGCGCGGCCAGATAGACGGCCCCGGCTCCCTGCCAGTAATTGCCGTCGATGGGGCCGTGGCGGAACATGGCCCACTTGATGACAGAGGCATAGGCCATCAGAATCCGCGCATAGGCCAGTGCCTGTTGCGCTTCCAGTGATTTCGGCCATTTTCCGGAAGCACGGATGGACTGCAGGCAAGCCTCATAGGTCGAAACCAGCTGCTTCCAGTAGTTATGGTTGGCATTCCAGAGCCGGTATTCCTCGCTGCGGCCCAGCGGCGTGTCCGAGAGGAATTCCCTCCCATGACGGCGGGCATGCGGCATCGTGGCTTCGTCGAGCTGGAGAATGATTGCCAGCCGCTCATCCGGTTTCAGGTCTTCAGCGGTTTCCAGTGATTCCAGCCAGATACGGGTTTCATCCAGACCGGCTGCGGCCGTCATTGTCAGCAGCCCTTCCAGCACCTTTTTCAGTTCCCTGGCATCTGCCAGGGGATGGCTGGATTTAGCGGAAAACAGACCCATAATCATCGAGGCAGACTCCTGTGATCGAACCGGCAGACGGGCAAAAGCGGGCAAAAGCTTCAGCGTTTCAGCATTTTGGCCCGCAAGCATAACGCAAAGTTTACGAAGGGTCACTTTCCGGAAAACGGATACCCCGCCAGCTTTCCGGGCCAGGCATCATTTTTTGGCATCGTTTTTTGCCGCCTGCCACTGCGACAAAAACTCCAGCCCCCAAGCCACGCCAAAACCGGTCAGATCGCTGGCGACTCCGCCCAGCCCGCCGCTGCATCTTGCTGCCGAAAGATCGACATGCAGCCAATCCGCCCCGTTTGTGAATCGTTTGAGAAAGCGTGCTGCGAGAATATGGTCAGCCTCGCCATCGAGGGTGCATTGCTTGATATCGGCGACCTTGCTGTCCAGCGCGGATTCGTAATCCGCATCCAGCGGAAACACACAAACCCGTTCGCCGGATTGACGCCCCGACGAGACAGCCAGCGCGGCGAGGCTGTCATCGCTGGCGAACACGCCACCATAACGGTTACCCAGAGCCACGATCATGCTGCCGGTCAGGGTAGCGAAATCAACCACCAGCGAGGGCAACGCAGGCGATGCGGCGCGATCCGCCTTTTTCGTTTTTCCTGCCGCTTTTTCGCCGCGCGTAGCCAGTGTCAGGGCATCTGCCAGCACCAGACGGCCTTCGGCATCCGTATGCACGACTTCGACATGAGTGCCATCGAGCGTCGTGATGATGTCATCCTGCTTGTAGGCCACTGGCGAAAGATGGTTCTGGGCAATGGCCAGCCAGACATCGACCTGCAAGGGCAGACCGCGATCCTGCGCCAGTTGCAGCAGGGCCAGCGCGATGGCCGATCCATTCATGTCCTCGTGCATGCCCGCCATGTATTTTGCCGGCTTCAGGTTGTGGCCACCGGTATCGAAACAGATGCCCTTGCCCACCAGTGCCACGCGCTGCTTCGCGCCGGGAGCCCGCCAGGACAGATGCACGATGGCGGCATCCTGTTCCGCGCTGCCCTGGGCCACGGCGCAAAAAGCCCCGGCCCCCATTTTTTTCAATGTCCGGAAATCGAATTCCTCGATACCCCAGCCGCGCTGTTTTGCCAGGGCGCGGATTTTCTCGCGGTAATGCGCCGGTGTCAGCTCGTTGGGCGGCAAGGCGGTCAGCTGTCGCGCCAGCAGATTGGCCGAAGCCTGCGCGGCCGCATCAGCGAAATCGCCCGCCGGAAGGGAAGTGTGCAATTGAATGCGTTTCAGGGCTCTGGCCGGTTTTTTCTTGCGTACCGGCAAGGCCGCGCCATTGACCCACAGGACATACAGCGCATCGGCGAGGAAGGATTTTTCCACGGCTGCCGGGCAGCATGCCGTCAGCGCGATGGCCTCCGGTGTCTCGTCGAGCAGCAAAGCGGCGGCCTTGCGTAAAGTGGTGAGCCGGTTGAAGCGGTCCGCCTCCGGATCAACCATCACACAGGCCAGACGCCCGCCCCCGGGCAGATCGAGAGCCACGGGGGTTTTGGCCAGTTCCGCCAGCTTCATCTTTCGCCGCTTGAGCACTGCCAGGAGCAGCTCCCTGGCCGGACAAGCCTCTGGCAGCTCCTTGCCCGGGGAGAGAATCACCAGCGCATGGGTTTGCCGGGCCAGCGCATCGTTGAAAGCAGTCGAAGAACACTCCAGACGGGCAAGAGACATGAGGGCTTCCTATAAAATGAACGGCTGATTATATCGTCGCCCCTTCTCCCACCATCCCCTCTATCCCCATGCAAGCCTATCTCGACCTGATGCGCCATGTGCTCGACCATGGCCACGACAAAAGCGACCGGACCGGTACGGGCACACGCTCGGTATTTGGCTGGCAGATGCGCTTCGATCTCGCCCAGGGGTTTCCGCTCCTGACGACCAAAAAACTACACACCCGCTCCATCATTCACGAGCTGCTCTGGTTCTTGCAGGGCTCGACCAACATCCGGTATCTCAAAGACAACGGTGTATCCATATGGAATGAATGGGCCGATGCCGATGGCGAGCTTGGCCCGGTCTATGGCAAGCAGTGGCGTCGCTGGCAAACGGCCGATGGCCGCGAGATCGACCAGATCCGCGAGCTCGTCGACAGCCTGAAAAACAACCCCGATTCCCGCCGTCACATCGTCACGGCCTGGAATCCGGGGGATGTGCCGAAAATGAAACTGCCGCCTTGCCACGCGCTGTTCCAGTTCTACGTGGCCAACGGCAAACTTTCCTGTCAGCTCTACCAGCGCAGTGCCGACATCTTCCTGGGCGTCCCCTTCAATATCGCCTCCTACGCGCTATTCACGCTCATGCTGGCCCAGGTCTGCGGCTACGCACCGGGAGATTTCGTCCACACCCTGGGCGATGCCCACCTTTACTGCAACCACCTCGATCAGGCACGCCTGCAACTATCCCGCACACCGGGCCCCTTGCCGACGATGAATCTCAACCCGGCGGTCAATGACATTTTCGGCTTCCGTCTTGAGGATTTCACCCTGAACGATTACCAGCCGCAGCCCCATATTGCCGCGCCTGTCGCGGTTTGATGACCTGACGCCATGGCAATCCGGGTGCTGCCGCCGGTTTTACCGGCATGAACCTTCTAGCCTGCACCAGGCGAACCGGGCGATGCCTGCTCGTCATCGCCTGTCTTGCCCTGCCCGCCCGGGCCGCCCTGTCTGCCGACACCCACACCGGCACAGACCCCCGCATCACACTGGAAGCACCGGAAAAACTGCGCGAGCTCTTGCTCAGGCACATCGAATTGCCGCCGCACTCCGCCATGGCCGACGACGACGCCCGACTGGCCGCTCTGCCTGCCCTGCGCGAGGAAATAACGGGGCTACTGGAGACGGAAGCCTATTTTTCACCACACATCGGATGGCGAGAGGATGTTCTGGTCGTCACCCCCGGGGAACCGGTGCGCGTCCGGCAGATCGACATCGAATTTACGGGTGAGCTGGCCGGGCAAACGGAAGCCATGGAAAAACGGCGCGCCGCCCTGCGTGAAAAATGGGCACTGCCGACGGGGGCACTTTTCCGCTCGGCGGACTGGGAAAGTGCCAAGGCCACACTCCTGGCCACGGTGGCAGGAACGGATTTCGCCGCCGCGCACATCGCGACGAGCCAGGCCCGGGTCGATCCATCGCAGGCCAGTGCCGCGCTGACCCTGACACTGGACAGCGGCCCGGCCTACCGTTTCGGCGAAGTCAAAATCGAAGGGCTCCATCGTTACGACGCCGCCCGGGTGCGCGCGCTGGCCCCCTTCTCGCCGGGTGAGCCGTATCGTCGCGATGCCCTGCTGACCTGGCAATCCCGCCTGCAAAACACGCCCTGGTTTCAGAGTGTTCTCATCGAAGCACCGACGGATATGGCAGAAAACCAAAGCCTGCCCGTCAAGGCCATCCTGAGCGAAGCCCCCTCGAAGCGGCTGGGCCTGGGGCTGGGTTACAGCACCAACACGGGGGCGCGGGGAGAAGTCAATTTCCGTCATCACGACCTCTTCGGCCGCGCGCTGGATCTCAACAGCGGCCTGCGTTACGAAGAAAAGGCGCAAACCCTGTTCGCGGATCTGGGGCTCCCACCCGGCCAGGAAAACGAACGGGTGACGCTCGGTGGCAAACGGGAAAACACGCTGATCGAAGGATTGCAGACCCGCCGTCTGCTGCTGGGAGCCAACCGCTCGCGCACGCTCGGGCGCATCGAAACCCGCCTGGGCATCGAATGGCAGCGCGAAGAACGCCAGCCACAAGGCGGCGCAGCGGAAACCGACCGCGCCTTGCTGCTGGACGCACGATGGATACGCCGCGATGTCGATCATCCCTTCGACCCTCATCGCGGCAACGTCATCGAACTAGGTCTTGGCGGCGCATCCCGCCACCTCCTGTCCACCCGCGATTTCATCCGGACGCATGTCCAGATACAACAATGGTGGCCCATGGCAGGGCAGGACACTCTCAGCGTTCGCGCCGAAGCGGGACTGACGGCGTCAACCTCGCGCTTCGGCATTCCGCAGGACTACCTTTTCCGCGCGGGCGGAGCGCAATCGGTGCGCGGTTACGGCTACCGGAGCCTGGGCGTCCATGAAGGCAATGCCATCGTGGGTGGCCGTGCCTTGCTGACGGGCAGCCTCGAATATACCCACTGGTTCGATGCACGCTGGGGGGCCGCCGTCTTTGCAGACGCAGGCGATGCCGCAGATCGCTGGCAGGACCTTCGGCCCGCCGTGGGCCGGGGCCTGGGCGCACGCTGGAAAAGTCCAGCCGGGCCCCTGGCCTTCGATCTGGCCCATGGGCAACGCAATGATCGCTGGATGCTGCATTTTTCCCTGTCGGCGGTTTTCTGATGAAGCCCGCCTGGCTGCTCCTGTTTTTCCGCCTGCTTGGCACCTCTGCCCTGGCACTCATCACACCGGCATTCCTGCTGCTGGCCGGCCTCTGGCTGCTCTCGACGGAAAGCGGCCTGCAAGCGGGACTCTATGGAGCCGAACAGCTTAGCGGCGGGCAAATCCGGGCAAAAGGCGCGCAAGGCCGCCTGGTGGGGCCGCTGCAGCTCGAACGTCTGGAAATAGCGCAATCCCCGGCATCGGGCCCGCCCATCCTGCTCGAACACTTGAATCTCGACTGGCAACCCCTGGCCCTTCTCGAAGGGCGCATCGACCTGACCCGCCTGCATATCGGCCACCTTCGCCTGCCGCGCGGCGACGACGAACCGCTGAAACTCCCGGCCGACCTGCGCCTGCCCCTCTCCCTGAGCCTGCGTCTCGCCTCTGTGGAAATTGCGCGGCTTTCAGATGCCGATGACACGCCCTTGCTGCATGACCTCCAGGCCAGCATTTCCAGCGACGGCCAGCACCACGAACTCTCCCGCATCACCGCCCGCTGGCATGAAGCCAGGCTCGAAGCCCGGGCCCGGCTCATGACGGCAGCCCCCTTTCATCTGGCGGCCACACTCAATGCCCATCTGCCCGCCATGCAAACCGGGGCGGCGCATCTCCCTCCCTCGAAATGGCAGGCCCGGCTCGACGGCCCGCTCAAAGATCTGCGGCTCGATCTCGAAGGGCAGGCACTCACCCAGGGCAAGGCCCGGGAACCTTCCCTCGCCTTGCAGGGAAAAGCACATCTGACGCCCTTCGCCCGGCAACCGCTGGCCGCGCTCCAACTGTCCGCCAGCAAACTCAACCCGCGCGCTTTCAGTCCGCAGGCTCCCGAAGCCTTGCTCGCCATTCAGGCCGATCTTCGCCCGGACGAAACCGGCGCATTGCATGGTGCGCTCCACCTGTCCAACGAACAACCCCGGCCAATCGACCGTCATGGTCTACCGCTCGACGAGCTATCCACCCGGCTCACCCTTGGCTGGAACAGCCTGCCACGCCGCCTGAAACTCGATGATCTGCAGTTGCGTTCCGGCAACGGGCAGCTTCGCGCAACGATGGATCTTGCCTGGACGGATGAACACCACCCGCTGCCGCAAGGCGAAGCGAAGCTGACCTTGCACCGGTTCAATCCGGCACTCTGGCACAGCACCCTGCGCCCCTTCAATCTCGATGGCAAGCTCGACCTGACAAGCCGCCCCACCCAAAACCTGATGCAATTCTCCCTCCGGGACGGGCCCTTGAAGCTCGACGGCCTCTTGCGGCATGTACAGGATTCCCTGTTCTTTGACCGCCTCGAACTGCGGCACGGGCAGGCAGGCTTCAGCGGCCATGGCAGCCTGGGCCTGGCTGCCCGGCATCCCTGGAAAATACAAGGTAAGCTGGCCCATTTCGACCCCGCGCTTTTCGCCCGCCTGCCCCCGGCGGATCTCAATGCCGAAGTTTCCGCCAACGGCACACTCAAGCCCAAACTCGCGGGAATGCTAGCCCTCTCGCTCGAACCAAGCCAGCTGGCCGGAGAAGCCTTGCGAGGAAAAGCGACGCTGGATTTCGTCGGCATCGACCAGCCCAAAGCCCTGCTTCAGGGCAATGGCACGGCCCGCGCAAGCGGCCAGCTCGATATGACGCTCGGGATGTCACACCTGGCCTTGCAAGGAAGCTGGGGCGCGCCCGGGGATCAGCTTCAGATCCATCTCGATGCGCCCGACCTCGCCCGCCACCGGCACTTGCTGCCGGATTCAGCTCCGCTGGCGGGAAGCCTCCGGATCGACAGCCTGCTCGCCGCTTCTCCGGGAACCCCGCAACTCACGCTATCGGCCCGGGCGAATCACCTCACCATACCGGGCAAACTGAAAATCGCCGCGCTATCGCTGGAAGGGCGGCTGAACACGCGCGAGTTTCGCCTGAAGGCCTCGGGGCGGGAAATTGCACCAGCCTTTGTCGACAGCATTCCGGCAAAGAAAAACCCGCCGGATAATTCCCCGCCCCCCCTCATCGAACAACTGGAACTCGATCTCGATGGCACACGCGAGCAACATCGGCTCGAACTCTCCGCACACCGCGCGGGGCTGGGCTTATCGGTAAAGATGACGGGGGGGCTAAGCCTGCCTGATACCGGCGACTGGCGCGAAGCGGGCTGGCGCGGCCTGCTATCGCAATTCAGCCTGAATGCCGGCCCGCAGGCCGCCTCGATGCTGGCCTTGCTGAAAAACACGACACTGCAAAAACCAGCGGAACTGAGCATCAACCGCCACGCCATCGAACTGAAAACCACCCGCCTGATGCTGGCTGGCGGCCAGCTGGATTTGCTGCAAACACGCTGGACACCGCAAACCTGGCTCAGCCGGGGGGAATTCCGCGACCTGGCCTTGCCAGCGGGCGAGGCAGCGACGATACCCACCGACACAAAGACAGTGACGGAGCTACGCGCCGCAGGGCAATGGCAACTGGCTCAATCCGCCAATGGCGTCCTGTCTGGCCGGGTCGATGCCAGGCTGCCTGATCTGGCTTCGCTGGCGACAGCGTTCAACAGCGGTCTGACCAGTGCCGGAGCACTCGATGTCCGTCTGGAGGTCAGCGGCCAGCGCGAACATCCTCAGTTTCAGGGAAAAATCCGGGGAACCGGCCTGGCTTTTGGCATGCCTGTCTACGGCCTGCAACTGAATAATGGCCTGCTTGACATGCACCTGGAAGGTGAGCGCATCCTGCTCGAACGCCTGCATTTCGATGCGCCGCACCACCCCGGCGAACGCGCGCTGAATGCCACCGGGTTTTCCCGGCCGACGCGCCCCGGGCAGCTCGATATCCAGGGCGAAATCCTGCCATGGCAACAGGCCGCAAAACTCGATTTTCGCCTCACGAAACTGCCAGCACTGCAGCGGCGTGACCGCTGGCTGGTCGTCTCGGGCGAAGGGCAGTTAGGCCAGAAAGACAGCCTGCTCCGCCTGAGCGCGCGCCTGGCCGCCGATGCTGGTTTCATCAGCGGGCTGGACAGCGAACAACCGCAACTTGCCGAGGATATCGTCATCCTGGGGCGGAAGAAACCCGCGCCATCTTCCCGGCTGGAAACGGACATCAGCCTTGATCTGGGCGAGCGTTTCCATCTGCGCGCCTCCGGCCTGAAAGCCCGCCTGGCTGGCCAGATCAATCTGCGCGGCAACCCGCTTCAGGCGACAGGCAGCATTGCCGCGCGGGAGGCGAGCTTTGAAGCCTACGGCCAGCAATTGACGGTAGAGCGTGGCATCGTGAATTTTCAGGGGCCGATCGACAATCCTGGCCTCAATGTGCTGGCCAGCCGGCCAGGCGGCGCGGTCGAGGCCGGCGTCAGCATCACCGGCACGGTACGCCAGCCGGTCGTGAAGCTGGTGTCCACACCCAATGTGCCCGACGCCGAAAAACTTTCCTGGATCGTCCTGGGACGTGCGCCAGATAGCGGCGGCACAGATACCGGCATCCTGTTTGCCGCAGCAGGCAGCCTGCTGGGCGGCGACAAGGAATCGCTGACCACACAACTCGCGCAGGGGCTGGGCTTCGATGAAATTTCGGTGCACGGAAGCAGCCCCGGCAACACCAGCACGACCCAGGCATCAAACGGCCAGACGGGCAATGGCAAGGGCGGCTATGGTCTGGATAACCAGGTCATCACCGTGGGGAAACGGCTGTCTTCCCGGGCCTACCTGAGCTACGACCAGGGGTTATCGGCGGCGCGGGGGGCGTTGAAACTGAGCTACGCCCTGGGCCGCCGCCTGTCCATCGTCACCCGCGCCGGAGATGAAAGTGCTGTGGATGTGTTCTACAACTTCAGCTTCGACTGAAAAACGCCGGTTCAGGTTTATCTGCCTCCGGCAGCTCAGCCCGTATATTTCGGCAGCTCGCTGAAAAAGGCAAATTCCATCATGCCATAGCCGACTTCACCGTTCAGCGTGAAGCGGGCCGGGGTTTCGATCAGGCCCAGCATCATGTCGTCCTGATAGTTGTAGCTGGCTTTCTGGACCACCAGCTCCGGCCCCTGATACATGCCGTGCCGCCAGTCCTGCTCCAGTCCATAACCCGTGCCCATGGTCAGGTAGGTTTGCAGAAGCGGTGTGCCGCGCAGCTCCAGCGGGCCACCAGGAGCGTCGGGAAAGCGGACGACCCCTTCCTTCATGTCGGCCATGTACTGCATCGCGGAATTGAAGACATGCTCGTGCTCGGGGCGGCCCAGCCACTCCGGCTCGCGCGTCGCATCTTTCCAGATACGCAGCCCCTCCTCGATGGTGCGTTTGCCATCGGCGGTTTCATTGACCAGATACATCAGGGCGAAATCCTTGAACAGAACGGGAAAATAATTCCACATTCCCTCCATGGAAGGTGTGCCCAGATGGATGCCCTTGGGTTCTTCCTCGCCCACCGGGCGCACACCCCAGGAGCGGTCGCGGCTGCCCAGCCATTCGTCCGGGGTGATATTCCAGGTCTTGCCCTGGTACTTGAGCGTACCCGTCCAGTTGCCCAGCTGTGCGAAACGCATGGTGTCAAACAGCACGCGGCCCTGTTTCCGGATGTAGTGGCGCGGCTCCTGAAAAGCGGCATGTTCGCCGTTCCACACCACATCCAGCTCGATCCCGGCCTCATTGGGGCCCACGGTGAGCCGCAGCTTCTGCAAACCTTCGATGACTTCGATCTTCAGCGGGCCCACGGAAATATCCGCCCGGTCTGTCAGCGGTCGCGACGCCCGCACAACGTCCTGCACATCGCCCTGACGCACCATCAGGAAGGCATCCTGCACCCCGAGATTCGGGTACTGGCCCATGCCGAACACGACAAAAATATCCCCGGTCTTGTTGAACAGATTGAAATAGTAGCGATCGTAAAAATTACGGTCGCTCGTGCCCGTATGCCGAACCACGTCGGCAATCTGATGCACCGGGTAATCGTCCAGCCGGGAAAGTGTGGATTGCATGGTTTCCTCCTGATTATCGTTGTAAAAACGCGGACTTGCCTTGATTCCGAATGTCAGCCGGCGATTCTATCAGCCCGCCAGGAGAGCAGCACCTTTTGCCCTGGGCCTGCCATTCGCCAAAGCCCCAAGGGCAACGCGAACAAGCTATTGATCCAGCGATCCAGCGCGTTAATGTATGAACCGCCGCCTGTATGGGCAGCCTTTATGGCTGCGGCTGCCCGCAGTTCAGGGTCAGAATTATCTTCATCGCACAGGGCAATAGCCCCGTCTCGCACTCGCCCTGCATCCAAATTGCACCTGTACGGTGCAAGCCACCCAGGCACGCACCACGGTATGTCCAACTATGGTGCAAGACATCTTCGTCGGGTATAAAATCCCCCTTCTTTCAACCTGCGAATGATGGATCACAACGATGAAATACACCTCGCTTGAGAATTTCATGGCTTACGTCGCCGAACGTAACCCCGGGCAACCCGAGTTCCTTCAGGCCGTGACGGAGGTAATGGAGAGTCTGTGGCCCTTCATCGAACAGCACCCACGCTATGCCGAACATGGCCTGCTCGACCGTCTGGTCGAACCGGAACGCGTCATCACCTTCCGCGTCTCCTGGGTAAACGACCATGGCGATGTGCAGGTCAATCGCGGTTACCGCATCCAGCACAGCTCGGCCATCGGCCCTTACAAAGGCGGCTTGCGCTTCCACCCCTCGGTAAACCTGTCCATCCTCAAATTCCTCGCCTTCGAGCAGACCTTCAAGAACGCGCTGACCACCCTGCCCATGGGCGGCGGCAAGGGGGGCAGCGATTTCGATCCCAAGGGCAAGAGCGAAGGAGAAGTGATGCGCTTCTGCCAGGCGCTGATGCTGGAGCTCTATCGCCACCTGGGGGCCAACACCGACGTGCCGGCGGGCGACATCGGGGTGGGCGGGCGCGAGGTGAGCTACATGGCGGGCATGATGAAGAAGCTCACCAACAGCGCCGAGTGCGTCTTCACCGGCAAGGGACTCTCCTTTGGCGGCAGCCTCATTCGTCCGGAAGCCACCGGCTACGGCCTGCTCTACTTTGTCGACGCCATGCTGGCCCATCGCGGCCAGTCCCTCGATGGCCTGCGGGTCTCGGTGTCGGGCTCGGGCAACGTGGCCCAATCCGCCATCGAGAAGGCGATGGCCCTCGGCGCCCGCGTCCTCACCGCCTCCGACTCCGGCGGCCCCGTCCACCCTCCGGCCGGCTTC
>CAZFPI010000062.1:0-328 GCA_964521075.1 uncultured Sterolibacterium sp. | reverse complement strand
CGCCTGATGGAGCTTAAAAACGAGCAGCGCAAGCGGGTGGCGGATTACGCCCATGAGCTGGGGCTGGAGTTCTTCACTGGTCGCACCCCCTGGCACCTGGCGACCGACGTCGCCCTCCCCTGCGCCACCCAGAACGAGCTGGATGCCGAAGATGCGGCGCAGCTTATTGCCAACGGCGTGCAGCTGGTAGCCGAGGGGGCCAACATGCCCTCCAGCGCCGCCGCCATCCGTCTCTTCCACGAGGCCCGGGTGCTGTTCGCCCCGGGTAAGGCCGCAAACGCCGGCGGGGTTGCCACCTCGGGCCTCGAGATGAGCCAGAATGCCCAGC